>CAIVGO010000491.1 GCA_903905445.1 uncultured Bacteroidota bacterium | reverse complement strand
GGTGCGCGAGGATGCCTTGATCAACTATGCCAAATTAAGTTACGAACTCAAATACGACCGCGACGCCATTGGCGCTTTGCAACGCATCCAGCCGAATTCAAAGTATTATGAAGATGCCCAAACCCTGATGAGTGAGGTGTTTTTGAATACCCGCGATTATGATCGCGCGCTTTCTACCCTGGAAGCAGTGAAAAATCGCACCCCGCGGCTGAATGAAACCTATCAATTGGTGGCCTTTAACCGTGGCTTGCAATTGTTTCAAAACAACCAAAAAGACGAAGCACGCCGCTACTTCAATAAATCGCTGGAATATCCAATTGATAAACGGACTGCTGCACTTTGCGCGTTCTGGATCGGTAATATTGCACACGAAGCCGGCGAGTACGACATGAGTAAAACGCATATCAGCTCGTTTTTAAATCAGGCAAAGAGTTTTAACGACTTGCCCGAAGAAAGCAGCCTGATGATGGGCTATTATGTGCAGGGTTACAACAATTTGAAGAAAAAAGACAAAGACTACAAGGCGGCTTTGGTCAATTTTAAAGCCTGTGTCGATGGCATCAAACGCAACAGCGACCGGATTCGAAGTGATCAAATTCGGACGGTGATATTGGGTGATGCAACCTTGCGTGCTGGCGACTGCCATTTTAAAAACAACCAGTACAGCGATGCCTTGGCCTATTACAATGAAGCCGTAAACAAAAAATACGAGGGGTTTGAATACGCCATTTATCAAAAGGCAATCATTAAAGGCTTGCAAGGCAGCCCGGTCGACAAAGCCCTGGCCCTTGAAAACCTGGTGGATAAATACCCCAATAGCCGTTATACCGATGAGGCCTTGTATATGTTGGGTGATACTTATCTGGAAATGAACAAATTAGATCAAGCGGTGCCCCCGTTGAAACGCCTTATTTCGGAGTTTCGGGGCCGCTCTACGCTCATTAATGCCTCCTTGCTAAAACTGGGCCTGATCTCCTATAACCAGGGAAGTACCAGTTCGGCAATCAATTACTACAAGCAGGTTTTTTCCAATAATCCGGAGAATTCGGAAGCAAAAGATGCTTTGGCGGCTTTACAGGAAATTTATGTGAAAGACTTGAACCGCCCGGATGAATACTTCTCTTTTGTAGAAACGGTGCCGGGTTACAGTGTCAGCAGTGGTTCAAAGGATAGCGTAACCTACCAATCGGCAGAAATTCAGTTCCAGCGGGGCAATTACCAGCAGGCGATTGATGGTTTTTCCAACTACTTGGCCAAATATCCAAAAGGCGCCAATGCAATTTCTTCTTACTTCTACCGTGCGGAAGCTTATGCCAGCGATGGTATCAAAAAATACGCAATTGCGTTGAAAGATTATGCGGCGGTGGTAAACCGTGGTTCGAGCAAATTTTATGTAAAAGCAGCAGAAAAAGCGGCTTTGTTGGCCTATAATTTTGAAAAAGATTATCCACAAGCATTTGAGTTTGCCCGGAAGTGGGAAGAAGCATCGGTCAATGAAAACGCGCGTTTTGAAGCACAATTGATGGCGATTCGCGCCGCGTATCAGACAAATAATTCCGTAGCAGTGGGCGAATATGCCCGTAAAATTAACGACGCGACCATGGCTTCTGGCGAACAGGTTGCTACGGCCAATTATTATGTAGGTAAAATGGCCTACGATAAAGGCGACTTTGCACGTGCATTGCCCGCGTTACAGCAGGTTTCGCAAAATACCCAGAATGAAATGATGGCCGAGGCGTATCACCTGGAAGCCCAGATTTTGTATAAACAGCGCAAATACCCGGAAGCAGAAGCCCTTATTTCGGACGCCAACAAAGCCAGTGCGGGTTATGATGATTGGATCGCGCTGAACCTGATTCTGTTGTCAGATGTATACGCCGATCAGGGTGATAAAAACAGTGCTACCGCTGCCTTGGAGGCCGTAATTGAAAATTATAACGGCGAAAATGCAGAAATTAAAAATTCAGCACGGCAGAAATACAACAAATTACAAGGTGCACCTGCTCCAAGACTGAACAATAAAGGCGGTACACTGCTGGATTTAGATGAGCGAAATTGATGGACGAGCGGCATTCCAAACTTGTTTTTACCCATTTCCTTTTCAACAGGCAGTGCGCCATTTTATCCAACTTTAACACAATGATGACCAATAATAAATCCGTTTTCGCTGTCTTCATCGGCTTGTTGCTCGCCACAACCCAGGCTTTTAGCCAGAAAATATTGCCCGGCGAAAGTGTCGATGTAATCAAATCTTTCGACGCCCGCTTACTGGAGTCTTCCAAAATAAGTGTTTCGCCTGTTTTGCCACCGCTGGATACTTCTATCAAAGTGCAAGACTACAATGTGCCTACCCGCCCGTTGAATGTAAAATACGATGCCCCAAAATTGCGCCCTATCGGCATGAAAGCAGGCAAAAAAGAGGATGTTTACAATGGTTTTGCCAAGTTAGGCGGCGGTGTTCCAACTGCTTTATGGGCCGAAGCGGGATATGCAGGTGCTTATAAGGAAATATTTGATGGGAAAGTATGGTTCCGCCACCACCAACAAAGTGCCGATAAAGCCCTCGAAAATCAGAAGTTTTTCAAAAACGAAGGCTTGGTCACCGGCAATTATTACATCAACGAGCAATTAGCCGTAGAAGGCAAATTAGGGTACACCTATGATCGGGTGCATTTTTACGGGTACGACCACACGATGGATACGTTCTCGGCAGAGCGGGTGCGCCAGGATTATAAAATTTTCGATTTTGCAGGCCGTTTGTACAACAAGGAGCGCACGGATGCTGATTTGAATTTTTCTATTGCCCCCAAGTTTTATTTCATGAACGATTTCTACTCAAACAAGGAGACGGGATTTGATCTGGGGCTGGCTGCTACCAAATGGTTTAATGAAAAACACCCATTGCGCTTTGTTATTCGCACAGACTTTACTTCGTTCAACGATACCGTTACCCAAAACCTGAACAACATTTACCTGCAACCTTCTTTTACCTTTCATTCGGATATGGTGAAGGTGAAAATTGGCGGTAATTTTGTCAGCAACCGCGATGTGTTTAGTGTGTTTCCGGATGTGGAATTGGGCTTGCGCGTTTTTGGCGATGGGTTCCAGATTTTTGCCGGTGCAACGGGCGATTTGCGCAAAAATACCTACCGTTCGATGGCGGCCTACAACCCGTTTATTGACATTCGGTCCTCAAGACTGCGCAACACCCGCCTGGATAGCTACTATGGCGGCTTAAAAGGCGATTTCGGCTGGTTGGAGTACTCCGGTCAGGTTGCCTACAACAAGGCTTCTAACCTGGCTTTGTTTCAAACGATCTACACGTTCGAAAACATCACCCGTTTCCGCGCAGTGTATGATACCGTGACCATGGTAAACCTGCAAGGCGCTGTTAAGATCAAAATGCTGAAAAACCTGGTCATCAATGGTACCTTAAGCCAAAACTTGAGCATGGATCCTGCCAATGAAGGCAAAGCATGGGGTTTGCCCAAAACAGAAGGCAATTTTAGTGCGCTGTACACCTTGTTGGAAGGCAAAGCAAGCGTAAAAGCCAATGCCTATATTGCAGATGGTATTTGGTTTGTCGATCGGGAAGGTATTCGCCGTCAGGGTGGGGTATTGTTCGATTTGGGCTTTGGTGGCACGTACAATTTCTCTAAGAACTTTGGCGCTTTCCTGGACGTCAATAATATTTTGAACAACAAACGCGCGCGTTGGGCTGATTATCCGATGATCGGCACCAATTTCATGGCTGGCATAACTGCGCGCTTCTAAAAACTAACCAAAATGGCCTTCCACATAATTGCGCGTAAGCATTTGTTGTGGATGATTGAAAATTTGATCGGTAGGTCCATATTCGATTACTTCGCCTAAGTACATAAAGGCCGTAAAATCCGCTACCCGCTGGGCTTGTTGCATGTTATGTGTAACAATCACAATGGTGTAGCGGTTTTTTAATTCCAGGAGGAGGTCTTCTATTTTGGCCGTACTAATGGGGTCGAGTGCCGAACAGGGCTCGTCGAGTAAAATGACTTCCGGCTCCACGGCGATGGCGCGGGCAATGCAAAGCCGTTGTTGTTGGCCCCCGGAGAGTTGCAAGGCCGATTTTTGCAGTTCGTCTTTGGTTTCTTCCCAGATATAACTTTGCTGAAGGCAGCTTTCTACCCGGGCGCGAATATCGGCTTCGTTATGCGTGCCGGTGAGGCGCAACCCATAGGCTACATTTTCATAAATGGATTTTGGAAACGGATTGGGGCGCTGAAATACCATGCCCACTTTGCGCCGAATGGCTACCACATCGGTGCGTGGATGCAGTAAATGTAGGTCTTCCAGCAGAATATCCCCTTCCAGGCGTGCGTCGGGCGATAAGTCGTGCATGCGGTTCAGGCTGCGCAAAAGGGTGCTTTTCCCACAACCGGAGGGCCCAATGAGGGCCACGATTTTATTGGCAGGAAATTCAATATTGATATTTTTCAATACATGTTTGCTGCCAAAATGCAGGTTAAAATCGCGAATGGCTATTTTGATGTTTTCCATAGGTTTCGGTAGCGGATGCGCAACATAATTGCACTCAGGTTTAACAACAGTACCATGCCCAGGAGTACCACTGCGGTGGCATAGGCCAATGGGCGTACTTGCTCAAGCGATTGATGCTGGGTTGATAAAATGTATAAATGATAGGGGAGGGCCATAAATTCGTCCAACAAGGAGCCCGGCAAGTATCGGGTATAAAAGGCTACCCCGGTAAACAAGATGGGCGCCGTTTCTCCCGCCGCCCGCGACAAAGCAAGGATGGTACCCGTCAAAATCCCGGGCATCGCCCCCGGTAAAACGACGGTTTTTATACTCTCCCATTTGGTCGCACCCAAAGCAAGTGCTGCCTCGCGGTAGGCATTGGGTACATTGTGTAAGGCCTCCTCGGTCGTGGTGATGATGTAAGGCAACGTCAGGAGCGCCAGCGTAAGTCCGGAGGCAAGAATCGAAGCCCCAATATGCAGGGCCTCCACGAACAAAGCCAGTCCAAACAGGCCATAAATGATGCTCGGAACACCCGCCAAATTGCGAATACTTGCACGCAGCAGCCGTGTAAACCAATGATCCCGCGCGTATTCGTTGAGGTAAATTGCACAAGCCACGCCAAAAGGTAAGGCAAAGAGCGTTGCAACCAAAGTAACCAGGGCGGTACCCGCAACAGCCGGTAAAATGCCACCTTGGGTCATTCCTTTGCTGGGGGCCGTACTCAAAAAGTCCCAACTCAAGGCGCTATACCCTTTTGAAAACAGGTCAAATAAAATGATGCCCAGGAAACTGAGGGTCAGCAACGTACACAACAACAAAAGTTGGATGCCCACGATTTTGGTAAATTGTTGTTTGGTCATCTCCCTTGCTTTCTGAATTTGGCGGCAATACTTTCTGCCAACAAATTGATAATCAACGTAATTAAAAACAAAACTGCACCCAGTGCATACAATCCATAAAAATGCGTGGTGCCGTAGGGGACTTCCCCCATTTCAATCGCGACCGTTGCCGTGATGGTGCGCACCGGATCAAAAAAGCCGTGGGGCATCGCATTGGCATTGCCGGTTGCCATCAAAACCGTCATGGTTTCGCCAATGACGCGGCCCATCCCCAGCATGGTGGCTGCAATAAGACCAGAGGTACAAGCGGGCAAGGTAACCGTCATCAGGGTGGTCCAGGAATTCGCACCCAATGCATAGGCACCTTCTTTATACGTATTGGGTACCGAACGAATGGCCTCCTCTGCCACGCTGATGATGGTTGGTAAGGCCATGACGGCCAATAAAATGGAACCATTTAAAGCATTCAATCCATTCGATAAGCCAAAAATTCGCGAAATAATCGGCGCAATCACTACAATGCCAATAAATCCGACCACCACGGAAGGCACGGCCGCCAGGAGCTCAATGGCCGGTTTTATCCAATCGCGCACCCAACCAGGCGCCACTTCCGATAAATATGCAGCGGTTCCAATGCCCAGGGGGACTGCCAACACCATCGCACCCAAACTGACCAGTAAGGTACTCCATAACATCGCGCCCATGCCATATGTCGCCTTGCCCCAGGCAGATGGATTCCAGTTGCTGCTGCCCAAAAACGACCAGAGGGAAACAGACTCAAAAAAACGGAAACCATTGAGGAGCAACATGCCAAAAATACCCAGCAGGACCAAAACGCAAAGCCCGGCCGCAAATGCAAATAAACGGTGGTAAAACCGATCCCAAAATGTACGTCGATTCATCATATTAATACTTTTCTACCAGATCCGTCTCAGAAATGGGCGGTAAATAACCACTGCGCGCGACCACTTCCTGCCCGGCTTTACTCAATTCAAAACGAATAAACGCAAGGGCTTTTCCAGTTGGTGGCCCATCGGTGATTTGATATAATGGACGTGTAAGGGGGTATAAACCGGATAAAATAGCGTCTTTGTTGAGCGGTGAAACGGCTGCTTCATTGGGCGCCGCTTGAAGGGCAAGTACTTCAATGCCTGGATATAATGCACCATTTTGGCCAAAAAGATAGCCAAAGCCAACAAATCCAATCCCATTTTCATCGGCTTTTACAGATTCCAGCATTTGGGCTGTACCGTTGAGTTGTTTTAAATCGTTGGAAAAATCGCGGCCCAATACTTTTTCCCGAAAATACATGAAGGTACCCGAGTTGCTTTGCCGACCATACAAAGAAATGGTGCCATCCCGACCACCCAATTCCTTCCAGTTTTTGATATCTCCGGCATATATTTTCCCCAGATTTTCAATACTAATCTGATGGAGCCCCACGGATGGATGCACAATAACGGCCAGGGCATCCGAAGCAAAAACGGTTGAAACCAGTTGTATGCCCTGCTTTCCGGCCAACGCAATTTCCTCATCGTTGAGCGCGCGGGAGGAGTTGGCAATTTGAGTCCGGTGGTTTAATAATGCAGTAATCCCCACACCCGAGCCGCCGCCCGAAATACTAATGCTGGTGCTAAGGTCGTTATCCATATAGGTCTCCGCGAGGTCTAGCACTAAGTTCAGCTCGGTATCCGACCCCTTAATGATCAAATTTTCTATATGATCGGTGGTACAGGTACACAAGCAGCAGCAAACCGCAATCCATCCTAAAAACTGTTTCATACCGTTTTCTTAAACAATGGGTTAAGGTACCAGACTATTGGATGTAACGCTCTGTAAGGTGAATTAAGTTTGAATTAAGTTTCGTTCAAGCAGCAACCAAGCAACCCATCCAACCAAGAACGCATCACAAAGGGCATCTCAACATTGCTTTCTCCTACCTGTCAATGCAATAAGCTTGCTGCGCCAATGGGTAGATGTCAGAAAAACCGGATTATCTTTGTGCTTTTGAATAGGTTTCTAAGGAAATATCGGTTTTGATCAATAAAAATAAATTTAAAGCAGTCCGCACAACATGAAGGGTTTGAATTTCCCCCAAATACTATTGCTCAGTCTCTTATTGGCTGTTTCGACCATTGTACAGGCACAAAAACAAAAATACAATATTGACCGCTGTGGTGCCGTAAGCCGCACGAACCCGGTACACAATGTGGTGGTGGGTAGCGACAATGTAAAATCGGTAGGTAGCGGACAAAGCTGGTATCAGGTGCGTGCCTGTAATACGGGTACCATCATGCCACTCGAACCGGGCGAATTGTCGGTTTTTTCTTTTTTTAGCGGCAATACCGATTTGCGCTGGAAAACAGAAATCATGCTTTCAGAAGCACGCGGCGCTACCGATATTACCTGTGCCTGGTACGACGCCAAAAATGACTGGTTGTGGATCGGGACCAAAACATCCGGGTTGTTCCAGTTTAAAACCAAACCAGCGCTTACGTTTGTCGCACAACGTACTGCCCAAAATTCGAAAATAAAATCGAATGAAATCACCAGCATCTTTCAGGATAATTCGGGAAAATATTGGATTGGCACAGCAGAAGGCATGCTGGTAGGGGCTCCCGATAAATGGAAAAACGAACTCGATGGTTACCGGGTACAACGGGTGCGGGCCGTCGGTGCCGACTTTTATGTGTTGGCCGACAGTGAGTTCTGGATCGTTCAATCAGACCGTTTCAAACCCATTAATATTGATGAAAAGGCTTTGGAAGGCGAGGCCGTCGATTTTGACTTTGATCCCGCCGGACAACTGTGGGTTGTTTCACGGATGCTTGCCCGCTATGATTTAAATACTGATGAATTTGACATTTTCAGCGGACCAGAATATTACACCAGCGAATACGGCAAATGTATCGCTGCAGATACGGATGGTACAATTTGGGTAGGAACGGAAGATAAAGGCCTGTATCGCATCGAAAAAGCGGCCTCTTTTACTGCAAATGCCTTGGTTGAGCAGGAATTGAGCTGCACCGGAAATGGCAAAGATGCTGCTTTGATTGTAAAACTGGAAGGCGGAAAGGCGCCCTTTACCTACCAATGGTCGAATGCCAGTTTGAGCGGCAATAACCCGAAAAACCTGGCAGCGGGCAATTATACCGTTACGGTAACGGACGTATCGGGTGTAACCAAAACCTCGAAAGTCACGATTTTAGATGCGCAACCTAAATTGAGCGCGGCCCAGAAGAAACCAGAAAGTGGCCCGGAAAATAAAGATGGCAGCGCGGAACTCACCATAGAAGGCGGTGCAAAACCCTACCAAATCAAATGGAGCACCGGAGAAACATCGCTGGTTGCTTCCAAACTGGCCGAAGGAAAATATTCGGTGACCGTAACCGACCAAAAAGGGTGCAGTGCAACAACCAACGTAACAATTACCCAGCAGGTTACAAGTCTGAGTGTTATGTGGGCCTGGAGCGCCCAAATAAAATGCAACGGTGGTAATGGATCGGTGAAAGTTACGCCAATCGGGGGCAAACCGCCGTATCAATACCTTTGGAGTAACCCAGCGTATAAAGGGGCGCAAATAGACAACCTCACAGCAGGTACCTACCAGGTAACGGTTACGGATGCCCTGGGTACTTCGGTTGTAAGTCCGTTGAATGTCTCTGAACCACCGGCTTTTGCGGCGACCATTCAGGTTACGGGCGCGGCAAGCACCGGATTGGCCGATGGAAAGGCAATGGCCGATGGCAAAGGTGGCACTGGAAAGTACACCTATGCCTGGGACAATGGCGAAACCACGGTCACGGCTACCAAATTGGCTGCCGGCAAACATTCGGTTACCCTCACCGATGCCAATGGATGCACCACCATCGCCACAGCCGAACTACGTGAAAATGTACTGCCGCTGTCTGTCGTGATTCAGGAAAATGAAAAAATAGGGTGTTTCGGTAAAACGGGAAGCCTCAAGGTGATGGTTGCCGGGGGTAAAGCACCCTTTCAATTCAAATGGAATGCACCAGGCTTGCAAGGCGATGCACCGACAGGAGTGGCTGCAGGAAACTATATTTTAACGGTTACGGATGCCACGAATACGACATCTACTGCAAACTTTAGCCTCAAACAACCCGATGAATTATCGGTAAAAGCGGTGGTGACCAGCCCGGCTGCTACCGATAAACAAGACGGAAAAGCCACTGCCGAAAGTAAGGGTGGCACAGGTAAATATATATATGCCTGGGATAGTGGCGAAAGCAGCGCTAATGCCAGTAAATTGGGTGCCGGTAAACACAGCGTTACCCTTACCGATGCCAATGGCTGCTCCGTAACAGGTAGTTTCGACATGAAGGAAAATATCCTCCCGCTGACTGCCAATATTCAGGAAAATGAAAATATTCGGTGTAATGGTGCCACGGGAAGCCTGAAAGCCAGTGTAACAGGCGGAAAAGCGCCTTACCAATACCAATGGAGTGTTGCGGCCTTACAAGGTGATCGCCCGACTGCCATTCCAGCGGGCACCTACCAGTTAACGGTAACAGATGCTGTAGGCGGAACCACCACTGCGGCATTTACCCTCAAACAACCCGATGCCATCGTGGCAAAGGCCGTACTCGGTTCGGCGGCCAGCACCAACAAAGCCGATGGTAAAGCAAACGTCCAAGGAGAAGGCGGCACCGGAAAATACACCTATGCTTGGGATAATGGCGAAACAACTGCTACGGCCACCAAATTGGCTGCAGGTACACACAGCGTTACCTTAAGCGATGCCAACAGTTGCACCGCTATTGCTACCATAGATGTTTCGGAAAATATTCTGCCCCTCGCTTTACGCCTCGAAGAAACGGGCAAAATCAAATGCGCCGGACAAAGCAGTGGCATAAAAGTGATCGTTTCTGGTGGTAAAACACCCTATAAGTACCAATGGAGCGATGCCAAATTGCAAGGCGAGGCCCCACTTTCCGTGTTGGCAGGGACCTATCAACTCACCATCACTGATGTGCCCGGTGCCACGGTAGTCGCCAGCATCACCATACGACAGCCACAACCGATTGCCATCAATGCAACTGTTACGGCTTCTGCCAGCACGGGCAATGCCGACGGAAAAGCCAGCATCACCGCACTGGGGGGCGCAGGTAAGTTCACGTATGCCTGGGATAATGGCGAAATTACGGCCGCAGCCGCAAAACTTGCCCCTGGAAAACACAGCGTGACGGTAACCGATGGCAACAACTGCACGGCAACCGAACAAATTGAAATCACCGAAAATATCCTCCCACTCGCTGTGACGCTGCTCGAAACCGGCGCAATCAAATGTGCGGGCGAAAAAAGCAGCCTGAAAGCAACCGTAAGCGGAGGAAAACCACCGTTCCAATATCGCTGGAATGAGACATCCTGGAATACATCGGATGTCAGCGCAGTAAATCGAGGCACGTACAAAATTACGGTCACGGATGCTAAAAACACCACAACAACGGCAGAAATCATCGTGAAGGGCCCCGATTCCTTATTGGCGAACGTATTGCGCAGTGGCGGTGCTACCACCGAGCGCAGCAAAGACGCTTGGGCAAGCCTGGACATAAAAGGGGGCACAAAACCGTATGCTATTTTGTGGGATAACGGTGAAAATACCAGTTCGGCCAGCAAACTCACTTTTGGGGCACGCCAGGTAACCGTTACGGATGCGAATAATTGCAGCGCGTTTGCTTCCGTTGAAATTGGAAAACGGATCCTGCCAGAATTGTCGGCGGCCAGTTTGACCAGCGGCCAGGCGATCAAAGTGGAACAATTGCGTTTTGATGCCGACAGTTCAAGCCTGAATCCTTCCTCTTACCCCGTTTTGGATGAAGTATTTAACTTTTTACAGGAAAATGGAACCATCGTGATTGAAGTAGGGGGACATACCAATAATGTGCCTTCCGACGCTTTTGCGGACAAACTTTCTGCAGCACGTGCCAAAGCCGCAGCCGATTATTTGATCAACAAAGGCGTAGATCGCAACCGGGTTTTGTATAAAGGTTATGGCAAACGCAAACCCATTGCAAGCAACAGCACCGCAGAAGGCAGAAAAGAAAATCAGCGCGTAGAAATCAAAATTCTGGAAATCAAAAAACAATAGCCCATTCAATCCGGGCTTTTGGCTTGATATTTGGTGTTTTGGGGTAATTCTACACGTTTCTTTAATCAAAGTGCATGAACGAAGTGAAATTACTGAAAAGTAAGGGGGCTCCATACCGCTTTACTTTAAATGCTGTGCACGCATGAAGCGAACAGAGCATTTATCCATTCTACTTGGAAGCATCCATCAAAATACCAACTATTCGATTATTTCAACCGACCCATCCGGAATAATCGTTTCTATAAATGTGGGTGCAGCCAAACTGCTTGAATATGAAGGAACGGCAATCCCTGATCAATGGTCGATTACCGACCTGCATGACCCCAAGGAACTTTATGAAAAAGCCCAATCCATCGGATTAGACATTCAGGAAAATAAATTTGCTCCATTTGAGGTGCTTTGCCAATTAGCGCAAGTGCTCGGTAATCAGGAGGCACCTTACACCTACTTGACCAAGTCCGGAAAATGCATTCCGGTATTGTTGTCTTTTTCTACCATCCACAAACCGGATGGTGCATTGTTGGGGTATTTGGCCATCGCAAAAGATATTACCGCCCAAAAAAAATCGGAAGAATCGCTTTACAGCATGACCGATCGCTTGCAATTGGCAACCCTGGCGGCCAAAATGGGTATTTGGGATTATGATATTGAAAAAAAACTTCTAATTTGGGATAAAACAGTTTATCAATTGTTTGGGGCCAATCCAGATGAAAAAGTCCCACCGGAAAACATTTGGGAGCGTTATATTCATCCGGACGATAAAGCACGTGTTTTGGACACCATTGACAATGCTTTGAAACATGAATACTTGTTCGAGCACGAATTTCGGGTAATTTGGCCCGATGGATCGGTACATACACTCAAATCAGATGCATTGGTAAAACGGGATTCCACTGGAAAGCCAATCCGAATTATTGGTACCAACCGCGATATAACCCAGCAGAAAGCAGAACGAGAACAATTACGGCTCCTAAGTTCGGTGATCACCAATTCCAGCGAAGTCATTATTATTACAGAAGTTGAGCCGGTGAATGGTGTTTTTCCCAGTATCCGTTATGTCAACCCGGCTTTTGAAAAACTCACTGGATATAAAGCAGAGGAGGTCATTGGGCAAAGTCCACGTATTTTACAAGGCCCAAAATCAGACCGAAAGGCCCTGCGAAGGCTTAAATTGGCGATAGAAAACTGGGAATCTTGTGAAATTGAAATCATCAATTACAAAAAGTCCGGTGAAGAATATTGGGTTAATATGGTGGTTTTCCCAGTAAGCGATCAACAAGGCTGGTACACCCATTGGGTTTCCATTCAAAATGATATTACGGCCAGGAAAAAGGCCGAACAGGAACGGGAGCAAATGATTAGCGAACTGACTAAAAGCAACCGCGAACTACAGCAGTTTTCCTACATCACTACCCACAATCTGAGGGCACCCCTGACCAACCTGATCGCTATTTCCAAGTTGTTGGATACCAGTGCTTTACAGGATAGCGCACTCGTGGAAATGATTGAGGCTTTTAAAACTTCTGCGAACCAGTTGCATGAAACCTTGGATGACCTAATTCAGGTGTTATTGATTAAAGGGGATACCAGTTTCGAATTGGAGCAAGTTTTTTTTGAAGATATTTGTGACCGTGTAATTGTTACCATACAATCCATGATGGAGCAATCTGGTGCTCAATTGGCTACTAATTTTGATGAAGCTGAATATGTTTGGTTTAGCAGCGCCTATATGGAGAGTATTTTTTTAAACCTGATTTCCAATTCGATCAAATTTGCATATCCAGGCAGAAAGCCCCGCATCAGCATTCGGTCCTTCCAAATAGCGCAGGAGATAAAACTCATTTTTTCTGACAACGGTATTGGTTTTGACATGGAACGGGTAAAAGGGCGCATTTTTGGCTTACACAAGCGTTTTCACAAAGGGGAAGGTAAAGGGGTTGGCCTTTTCCTCATTCATTCTCAAATTACGGCGCTGGGTGGCACCATTGAAGTTGAAAGCAAGGAAAATGAAGGCACCACTTTTACAATTACCTTTAAAGCCGACCCACGCTAAATATTAGACCTTTGCACGCCTTTTCCGAATCCGCCCTTTTATCCATTTTTCTAATTCAACAGCATGGAAAACCACAGAGGATAGGCCAATACAAAGCAATAATTCCCGCAAACTCAAGGGGTAGGTAAGGAAAATACTTTGAAACGCGGGCACATAAATAATGGCCAATTGTAACGCAAAAGTGAGCAAAATTGCACCGCTTAACAGGCCATTACTCCGAATACCTTGCTGAAAAAAGAACTTATAATCGCTCCGTATCGCCATGACATGCCCCATTTGGCTCATACACAATACGGTAAATACCATGGTTTGCCAGTGTGCAATGCCATTTGCTTTACACCAGAATTGCAATCCCAGACAAACTGCCCCCATTAACAAGCCTACCCACAAAATATGCCAGCCCATTCCATCCGCAAAAATGCGCTCATCCGGTGGGCGTGGCGGACGCTGCATCAGGTTCGGCTCTTCGGGTTCATTGGCCAAGGCCAGGCTGGGCAAACCATCCGTTACCAGGTTGATCCATAAAATATGAATGGGTAACAAGGGGATGGGCATGCCAAACAGGGGCGCTAAACCAATTGCCCAAATTTCCCCGCTATTGCCCGTCATGATATATTTGACAAATTTTCGGATGTTGTCATAAATACGCCGTCCTTCTCGCACCGCCTTTACGATGGTCGCAAAATTATCATCCAGCAAAATCATGTCAGCAGCCTCTTTCGATACATCCGAACCTGTGATGCCCATGGCTACCCCGATGTTGGCACGTTGCAATGCGGGTGCATCGTTCACCCCATCGCCGGTCATGGCCACATATTGGTTTTTTGCTTGTAAGGTTTTGACAATGTGCAGTTTCTGCTCAGGCGATACACGAGCATACACTTTAATTTGGGTAACCCGTTGGTTGAATTCTGTTTGAGAAAGTGCTTCCAATGCCCGGCCTGTAATCACCTGATCTTCCGGTGTTTTTAAAATACCGATCTCCCGCGCAATGGCTTCTGCGGTTACCGGGTGATCGCCGGTAATCATAACCGGAATGATCCCGGCTGCTACACATTCCGCCACGGCTTGTTTGGCTTCTTCCCGTGGCGGATCAATCATGCCCGCCAATCCACAACAACGCAACTGGCTTTCCAGTTCTTCCGACGACATTCCTTCCGGGTGTTGGTTGATTACCCGATAAGCATACGCCAATACCCGCATGCCTTTTTGGGCCAAATCCTCCGCATATTCAACAATAGCTTGATCTTTATTTTTACTGTTTTCCAGTACCGACTCGAGGGCGCCCTTAGTGATCACCAAAAAATCTTCGCCCAACCGATGCACCGTAGTCATCATTTTACGCTCCGAATCAAACGGCAACTCATAAATACGTGGAAAATGGTCTTTCCAACCCGCCTGAAAGTCAGCATGCGCCTGTGCATATTGTGCTAAAGCAATTTCTGTTGGATCTCCTGTAAGTTCCCCATCTGAACCCAGCGCGGTGTCCTGGTTGGCATACATGCATAATATCAAAAATTGCTCTGTATCCATTCCCGGAACTTCCGGCACTGAAATATTGGCCGTCCATAAGGTACGCACCGTCATTTTGTTTTGCGTCAGGGTGCCTGTTTTGTCGGTACAGATATACGTAACAGAACCCAGCGTTTCAACGGCGGGCAATTTGCGGATTAAGGCCTGGCTGCGCACCATTTTGCGGGCGCCCAGTGCCAAGGAAATCGTGATGACCGCCGGGAGTGCTTCCGGGATGGCTGCCACCGCAACTGAAAGGGCTGTAAGTAGCATTTGTATGGGGGGCTCTCCCCGCAACCAGCCAGACAAAAACAAAAGTGCACAAATCCCGATCGCGATAAAGGAAAGGTTTTTCCCAAAGGTGGCTAAACGTTTTTGTAGCGGAGTCATCGTCTGTTCTTCCTGCAACAATTGGGCAATACCGCCAATTTCGGTTTCCATGCCCGTTGCCACAACCACGCCTACACCACGGCCATAGGTAACTAAAGTACTTTTGTAGGCCATATTCGTCCGATCGCCCAACGGTGTCCCTTCATCGCCAATAACATGGGTTCCTTTTTCGACCGCATGCGACTCTCCCGTGAGCGAAGCTTCTTCAATCCGAAGGGTATGAACCTCCGAAAGGCGCAAATCTGCAGGTACCATATCCCCAGTTTCCAGCAACACAATGTCGCCTGGAACCAATTCACTGGCAGGAATAATCTTTTTTCCTGTTTTCCGAAGGACCCGTGCCGTTGTAGCACTCATCTTTTTTAAGGCCTCCATCGCTTTTTCTGCACGGTACTCCTGCACAAATCCTACAATGGCATTGAGCACCACAATCACCAAGATCACGATCGTATCTTTTAGGTCGCCTAAAAAACCGGATAGGATGGCTGCCAAGGCTAAAATAATGATCATTACATCCTGAAATTGGGCTAAAACCAGTTTCCAGACCGGTTTTTGACCTTTTTCCGCAAGTTGGTTCGGCCCATGTGTATGGAAGCGTTTTTCTACTTCAGCCTCAGGAAGCCCCTCCGCATGGGTGCCTAGCAACTCGTAAACTTTATGTAAAGAGGAAAGGTGCCAGTTCATTTTTATCGGGTTTAAACATTAAAGTTTTACAGTCTGCAAGGTAAGAAAGGAATCATTAACAAAATTATTTGAATTATAATTTGAAAATCAATAAATTGTAAAGAAACTGCCTTATCTTTGTCGCGGCAAGATGCCATATCACAATTACAATTTTTACAATGTATAATGGAACAGTAAAGTTCTTCAATGAATCCAAAGGATTTGGCTTCATCGTAGACAGCGCCTCTGGCGAAGAAATTTTTGTACACGTTACAGGTTTGATCGACAATATCCGCGAAGGCGATAAAGTCACTTACCAAACGGAACGCGGCAAAAAAGGCATGAATGCAGTAGATGTGAAAATCGCCTAAGCGACAACACACCCTAGTTCATACTATTCAAATCCTCCGGCTGTTTTCAGTCGGAGGATTTTCTATTTAAATAGACTTTTTGATTCAAAAACCTGGTTTTTGCCATCCTGATAGAGCGCATAGTTGAAGCCCGGATGTATGCTGTATGCACCGTGTCGGCCTTTTACATCAATTACCACAAAACCTACCTGCGCATCCTTGCATTGTGTCGGATACTTTTTTACGATCCGTTCAATGGTCAATTCTGCCGCTTTTTGCGGACTAGCCCCCCGGCGCATCTCCTCTACGACCAAAAAACAACCCAAGGTACGCAACAGTATTTCACCCAACCCACTACAAGCGGCCGCACCAACCTCATTATCTGCATACATGCCTGCTCCGATAATCGGACTATCGCCTACACGACCCCGCATTTTAAAGGCCATCCCACTGGTTGTGCAAGCACCCGCGATCCGATTTTTGGTGTCCAAAGCCAAAATGCCAATGGTATCGTGCCGCTCAATGTTAATGACGGGCTTATATTCCGATTTTAATTTCCATTTTTCCCAGGCATCTTTTGCAACATCGGTCAAGAGGTTCTCTTCTTTAAATCCTTCCTCTTTGGCAAATTGCAATGCCCCTTCGCCCACCAGCATCACATGGGGTGTTTTTTCCATTACTTTTCGGGCAACACTGATCGGATGCATGATGTTTTCCAAAAAACAAACAGAACCCGCCATCCCAAATTCATCCATAATGCAGGCATCGAGGGTTACATGCCCATCGCGATCCGGAAAACCACCATAACCAACACTGGTATCCAGCGGATCTGCTTCCGGAATACGGGCCCCCGCTTCAACTGCATCGAGTGCCCTTCCGTCGGCACTTAATACATCCCAGGCTGCTTGTGTGGCCTTGCGATTGTCCCAAGTGGCAATCACCAAAGGAAGTGTTTTAGGTTTTGCAAATCCGGCACCTTGAAAGGTTTTGCTCCAAAACGAGGTGTCGGAAGCAGCAAATGCACCGAGTAAAGACTGTCCTAAAAATTTGCGGCGTGTTGTCATTTCGTATTATTTGTTTCAGTTGAGCGCTAAGGTAAATTTATGATGAAGTCTGTGTTTACTTTTGCCTAAAAAAAAGATAAAATGACGTTTTACAAACTAGTTTTTATCGTATCGGCTTGTTTATTGGCCTGCCACCCCAAGCCACCACAACAAGATGCAAAGGTTTGGGAAAAAGTACACCTTAACTTTCGCGCCCTGGATGCCGATGGATTAATGGGGCCTGCAAAGGGCAAAGTCGCCATGCATTATGAGTTCTGCATCCCCAAAAATGAAAAAATGTGGGAAAAGGTACAAAAAATTGATCCTACCGCCCAACGCCAAACGACTGCCAAAGGCCGGATTGCCTGCCGAACCGACCAATGGCTGATCCTTGGTGTCACGCATCAAAAGCAATATATGCGGGTTTTGTACGATTTGGCAAGTTTGCCTTTTGTTGCGTCTATTGAAGAAACGGTATTTGAGTGATCCTGAATTATCGGCGGGGGAAACGTACTTTTGCACCATGGAAAACGCTTCAGCCTTGGTTAATATTCGTGTGCAACGTGTCGTAGTAGCGGTATCCGTGTTGCTTTTTGGGGTTAAAATGCTCGCTTACCTGCTAACTGGCTCCATTGCAATCCTAACCGATGCCCTGGAAAGTACCGTGAATGTACTAACTGGATTTACCGGACTGTTTAGCCTGATCGTAGCAGCCCGCCCGCGCGACGGCAACCACCCCTATGGTCATGGCAAGGTGGAACTAATTTCTGCCTCTTTTGAAGGCATTATGATCTTTGTTGCTGGGGGGATTATCATTTATGAATCCTGCCTCAACCTGTTCCAACCACACAATATTCAGCAATTAGATGCGGGTATCTTATTGATTTCGGCTACTGCTGCGATCAATTTTTTACTGGGCGCTTATTGTATCCGCATGGGTACGCGCAATGATTCGATCGCACTCCGGGCAAGTGGTCGGCATTTGCAAAGTGATACCTATACAACATTGGGCATTGTGGCAGGCTTGATATTGATTAAATTGACCGGGGTAAAATGGATTGACAGTGTTTCGGCCATATTTTTTGGTGGACTCATCCTGGTGCAAGGCTACCGAATTATCCGGCAAACCGTAGCAGGCATCATGGACGAAGCGGATATGGAACTACTGTTACAGGTCATAAAGGTGCTGGACAAACATAAGTTGCCGGTTTGGATCGACCTGCACAACCTGCGTATCATCAAATACGGCCCCTTGATGCACCTGGATTGTCACCTCACAGTGCCTTGGTACTTGAATGTAAATGAAGCACATAAGGCGGTAGATGCATTGGAAGCGCTGGTTGCACAAAATTTTCCCCATGCCCTCGAAATGTTTGTTCACCTCGATGGCTGTATGCCACCCGATGCCTGTCGGGTATGCCCGGTCAGCAATTGCCCCGAACGGAAAAGGGCCTTTGAAGAACGCCTGGAATGGACGTTTGATAACATTACTAAAAATCAAAAACACGAATAATGCAGGATGCTATTCAACAACTGCGCATTGCCCAATATACTTATGCATTGCCGGATGAACGCATTGCCCGTTACCCGCTGGAGGCACGCGATGCTTCTAAATTGCTGATTTACAAAGACGGCGATATTTCGGAAGATCATTACTACGGCCTTCATCAACACCTCGAACCAGGTACGATGCTTGTGTTTAACAATACCAAGGTGATTCCCGCGCGCCTGCAATTTGTAAAACCATCGGGTGGGGTAGTGGAGGTGTTTTGCCTGGAGCCGCTGCATGATCAGGCTTCCGGGATGACCCAACAAGGCGAAGTGGTGTGGAAATGTTTGGTTGGGGGGGCAAAAAAATGGAAATCAGGTGCATTAACCCTTGAAAATGGCCCAATATGCCTGTATGCACATTGGGAAGATAAGGAAAATAACCTGGTGCGTTTTCAATGGACGCCCGAAACGGCTACGTTCGCCGAGGTACTCGAGGTGTTGGGAGCTGTGCCTTTACCGCCTTATTTAGCCCGGCCTGCCGAAGCAGCCGACCGCACCCGTTACCAAACCATTTATGCCCGCTACGATGGCTCGGTAGCGGCCCCAACCGCCGGATTGCACTTTACCGAGCGTATGTTCGATCAATTGGCAGAAAAAGGCATCGCACGCGCGCACCTGACCCTGCACGTGGGGGCTGGAACCTTTAAACCCGTCAAATCCGAAACAATTGGCGAACATGATATGCACGCCGAATACTTTGACGTACCCCTGGAAACGATCAAAAACTTGCGCCTTCAATTTCAAATTGGTAACGTGGTAGCAGTGGGCACCACTACTTTGCGCACCCTGGAAAGCCTCTTTTTGATGGGTAGTAAACTGTTGCACCAACCCAACCTGGATTTGCCTGCTCTGGAAATTAAACAATGGGATGCCTATGCGCCCGAACACACCCATACCACCGTTTTAGCGGCGTTTGATGCCTTAATTGAATGGATGGAAGCCAACGCGCAAGATCGGATTGTAGCCAAAACGCAATTGATGATCGCGCCCGGGTACCGTGTGCGCACCATTCTGGCGCTTGTCACCAATTTTCACCAGCCGAATAGCACTTTACTGCTTTTGGTGGCTGCTTTGGTGGGAGATGATTGGCGGCGCATTTACCAGTATGCACTGGATCATGATTTCCGTTTTTTGAGTTATGGGGATGGATCTTTACTTTTCAACACCTGATTTTCCCATCACATCCTGCACCACCACACTCGCCATATGCAGCCCAAATAGCGCCGGAATATAAGAAATCGTCCCGTAAAATGACTTTTTAAAGCGGTTCCCGTCGGTGAGCATGCAAGTACTGCGGTCTACCAGTTCGGATGAAAATACCACGGTAACACCCCTCCGGACACCCTTACGCTTCAAACCTTTCCGAATTTGTTGGGCAAACGGACAATTGTACGTTTCTGAAATATCGGCAACCTGTACTTTGGAGGGATCAATGCGCCCGCCCGCGCCCATGCTCGATACGACCCGAATGCCCTTTTGTTTGCAGGCTACAATGATGTATTGCTTGGGCTGTATCGAATCAATACAGTCGAAAACATAGTCAAAATCATCGGTAATCAGGTCTTTTACAGCCTCTGGATTCAAAAACTCCTCCCGAACAGTCAAATCAAGATCGGGGTTGATGTCGCGCATGCGTTCGGCCATCACTTGGGTTTTGGGCTTGCCGACCGTGCTGTGCAAGGCAGGCAATTGCCGGTTGGTATTGGTCAGGTCGACAGTATCGCCGTCCACAATGGTCATGCGCCCCACGCCTGCACGCGCGAGGAATTCGGCGGCAAAACTGCCGACACCCCCCAGTCCGATGACCAGTACATGGGTGTTCTTCAATTGTTCGAGGCGTTCAGCCCCGACTAATAGTTCTGTTCGTTGGAGCCAATGGGGCTCCGGTGCGCTATTTGTTGTTGTCACTGGATCTGTTTGCAAGTATTTTAAGGCAAAAATAGGTAAAAGTAAAAGGCTGCTCAAATGGCACCGAAGATTCGCGCAAAGTTTTCCGCAATTTGTCCTTGTAAATCAGGGAGGGGCAAGCCTTTTAAATGCGCCGCCTGGGTGTAAATTTGTTCAATATCCACCGATTGTGCATCATCAGTTTCCAAAAAGAACCGATCCAAGGGGGTTTGAAGGAATGCAGCACGTAACGGAAGGGAGGCTTCCTTTAGTAAGTCTGCGCCAAACGACAAGTAACATCCGGCCTCCAATAAGGGTTGTGCCAGGGCAGTTTTTTTGTTAAAACCATGAAAAATCCAGGCTTGTTTCGGCTGTAACCGTTTTTTGAACGATAAAACCTCTGAATAAGCCCGCACACAATGAATAATTAAAGGCTTTGAACTTTGCTCGGAAACCGAAATGCAAAATTCAAAGCCTTTTTCCTGTATATGCCAGGGCGTTTTTACCATTTTATCCAAACCCGCTTCTCCAATGGCTAGGGTACTGGGCTTTTTTGACATTTCCAGGACCCATTGCGTTGCCGCTTCCCAATGATTGGCCTCCAGAAACCAGGGGTGCAGTCCCGCCGAATAATACGGGGTAAGCCTACTGGCTGTTTCGCCAAATCGCAAACTCTGGATGGCCAAGTGTGCGTTTCCTGCCACCGGATGATGGGTATGAAGGTCAATCAATGGCTTCACTGTCCCGATTGCATGCCCAATAATTCCCGGCTTTGGTCTTTTTTTACCTTTTGGAACGCGTCCATGCCGCAATCCAGGAAAGCCTTGTATTCCTGTACATCCGGGGTATAGCCACGAGGCTGGTTCAGGATGGTCGTGCCATCGTTGTGCATCAAAACATACCAGGGTTGACTGGCTTGTCCGAAGTTGTTTTTTTCAAACGTGCCCCATTTATCTCCCACTGTGCGCATTTTTTCATTGGTATTGGGGTCTAACAAATAATCAAATTTATCCTGAAACAGCCGCTCTTTGTCATCGACATAGAGGGAAATGACCACATAGTTGTCGCGCAAATGCTCAATAATGCCTGGACGATCCCACACGTTTTCCTCCATTTTGCGGCAGTTTACACAGCCATGGCCGGTAAAGTCAACAAAGACAGGTTTGCCAAGGCGTTTTGCTTCTGCCAAGCCTTCGTCAAAATCGTGGTAACAGTTCAGGTGGTGCGGGCAACCAATGCCGTTCTTTTCACTTTTTGGACCCCAAATATTGTAATGTACTGGTGGCGCCAGGCCGCTCAGTAAAGAAAGGGATTGGTAATTGACCAAACCCCAGCCCAGGTAACCTGCAAATACGATGGAGGCAATACCCACCACCGCGCGCAAAGCGTTTGGACGGCCTTTGGCACCTTTCCAGTTGAACAAGCCCAGTTGGTAAGCGCCCAACATCAGAGACAGCACCAGCCAAATCCCCAGGAAGGTTTCAAACTTCAGGATGCCCCAGTGGCGCACCAGATCGGCGGTACTCAGGAATTTGAATGCAAGCGCCAGTTCGACGATACCTAAGGTGATTTTTACATTGTCCATCCAGCCACCTGATTTTGGCAGCGAATTGAGCCAACCCGGAAACATCGCGAACAAGCCAAAAGGCAAAGCCAGCGCTAAACCAAAAGCAAACATGCCCACGGTAGGCTTTAAGGGAATGAAGCCCAATAAAGCGGCACCCTCATTGGAGCGCGATGCTTCTACCAGCAACGTGCCCACGATTGGGCCGGTGCAGGAAAAAGAAACCAGCGCCAGGGTAAAGGCCATAAAAAAGATACCCAAATACCCGCCTTTATCAGCCATTTTATCACTCGCATTCACCCAGGAAGAAGGGAGGGTGATTTCGAACAACCCAAAGAAAGAAAGGGCAAAAATTACAAATACCGTGAAAAAGAGCAGGTTAAAATACATATCCGTGCTCATTTCATTCAAAATATTGGGACCCAGTGCTGCGGTAAGGGCTACACCCAGGCCAACGTAGATCAAAATAATGCTCAAGCCATACCATATGGCATTGCGCAGCCCTGTTTTACGGTCTTTGGAGCGTTTCACAAAAAAACTCACCGTCATCGGGATCATTGGAAACACACAAGGGGTTAGCAAGGCCAGCAAACCACCCAAAAAACCGCCAATAAAAACACCTGTCATAGAGGTGTTGCGGATCACGGCGCCGCAGGAGTTTACAAACTGCTGCACGTTAATTTGTGCGCGTTTGGAATCCCAAAAACCTTTAAAATTAGGATCATCGGGTGCCACAGCAGCAGTACCGCCCGTTGTTGGAGGATTGGTTGCATCAGGGTTGATGGGCGCGACGCCTGCAGGTGTTTCGCTCAAGCCGCCACTGCCGCCAGGAGGCGGTTGCGTGCCTGCGGGGGCGGTAGGTGCAGGTTGGTTGTTGGCTGGTTCAACCGCCTTGTCCGTTTTGCAACTGATTTTGGAAACATCGAATTTGAAGTCTAAATCAACCGGCGGCAGGCACATTTCGTCATTGCAGGTCATAAAACTGAGGTAACCTACAATCGGTTTGCTCGGATCGACGACTTTGATGCGTTGGGTAAAGACGGCGTTGTGTTTAAACTTGGTAAGGTTCATTTCAAACACCTTATCAAATATGGTGAATTTATCGCCGCTTTCCTTGTTCTTGCCTTCTAGTTTGAAGTGCGCACCTTCTTTATAGGTAAAAGAAGTTGGAACCGGACCCGCGTCACTTTCAAGGTATTGAGAATAGGTGTACCATCCGTCGTTGATGGTAGCAGTATAAATCAGGTCAACTTCACAGTTTCCGGCGTCCCGCACAGCAAACGACCATTTTACCGGACTTTGAGCAGCCAGCGAAATTGCCGCTAGCAAGAAAAGAGGTAGTAATTTTAGTACCTTCATAGGATCTGAGCATTTTTGAACTGCAAAATAAGGTTGTTTTTTCTGCATCAGGGTGTGTTGGGGGAGCATTATAAAAACTTTAACCCTAAATTTTGCTTAAATTAGCCATTTTAACCCGTTATTAACCTACTAAAATAGCAGAATAACCAGACGAATTTAAAAATATGAACAGTCCGACGTATTTTTAGTTGATAAAGTATTGCATTTTCAAGAAAGGATTTTACCTTTGCGCTCCGATTTTGAATAACATTCATTTTTATACAATAAGCGATGAAACGTACATACCAACCATCCAACCGCTCCCGCAAAAACAAACACGGTTTCCGTGAGCGTATGGAATCAAAAAATGGTCGCAAGTTAATTTCCCGCCGCCGCAGACAGGGCCGCTGGAAGCTCTCTGTTTCTGACGAAAGAGGTTTGAAGTAATCATTGTGAACAACGATGATCAGGCTTGTTGGACAAGTCTGTTTGATCGTGTAGGCATATCTGACTTCCGAAGCTTGGTATCAAACTTCGGAAGTTTTTGTTTTTCCGCTACAATGCCTAATTTTATTGCTTGGCAGGATTGGAATTTAAAAGGGAAGAGCGCCTGAAAAGCAAAAAAGTGCTGGGCGCGCTGTTTAAAGGGGGCAACTCTTATGTCGCTTATCCTTTGCGTGTGGTTTGGGCGCCCATCGACCTCCAGGAGATCCCGACGGCTACCCAGTCTGCCCAGGTCGCTATTTCGGTACCCAAGCGCTTCTTCAAATCGGCGGTAGATCGCAATTTGCTCAAAAGAAGAATTCGGGAGGCTTACCGACTCAACAAACCCACGTTTTACCAAAAACTGGAAGTGCAACAACAACCCATTGCCTTAATGTTGATGTACATTGCGAAGGAGCCCTTATCTTACGCAGAAATTGAAGCGGGCATGCTCAAAATGATCCGAAAGTTTCCGGGTACCAAAGCCCCCGACTGATATTTGTCTTCTGTTTCACAAAATTAAGATTCATTCATGTTATTTCCGATTGGCGACGACAATATCGAGCGTGGGCATACGGCCGTATTCAGTTATGCCTTGATCGTAATCAATATCTGCGTTTTTTTGTTTCAACAAAGTATGCCTGAAGGGTTACAGTCAAGTTTTGTGGCCCATTATGGTGCAATTCCTGCCGAAATTACGATGGGTGTTGACTGGCAGACCTTGTTTACCAGTATGTTTCTGCACGGTAGCTGGATGCATTTACTGGGTAACATGTTGTATTTGTGGATTTTTGCCGATAACATAGAGGCGACGATTGGCAATGGCCGTTTTTTATTGTTTTATCTGTTGGGTGGTTTGGCGGCTGGTTTTGTGCAAATTGTTGTGTCGCCATTTAGTGAAATACCCTGTATTGGGGCGAGTGGGGCCATCGCAGCAGTGATGGGAGCATATATCGTGATGTTTCCGAAATCACGGGTTCGAATGCTGCTTTTGCTCTTTTTTATTGTGTTTTATGTGCCAAGTTGGGTGTTTTTGGGCATTTGGTTTGTGCAACAGTTGATGTCGGGCGTGGGTGCGCTCGGAATGAGTGCCGAAGATGCGGGCGGGGTTGCCTGGTGGGCACATATTGGCGGATTTGCTTTTGGCCTGGCCTCGGGCATATTTTTCAAGCGGCGGTTTATGCACCGGAAGCTGGATCGGTTGGATCCAAACTTTTAAAGTTCATCTTCTTCAGGAGCCGTTGGTTTTACCACGTTTTGGTCTACAAAGCCAATGGCGTGTTTGTCAAATACAAATTCGGGATCCCAAGTCCACAAACCTTGTTCGAATTCGCGGGTCATCAGGGCAATATTGTCGGCATGGTATTTTTTTTGCAGACGGGGGTATTTGTACCGTGTCCAAAGCGTACTTTCATCAAACGCAACGCCGGTAGCGATGCTTTCGCGGAGTGCAAAAATGTAAGTAAGGCTTTCTGTACGGCGCAAAAGCCAGTCATTGATCGATAAAGCAGGGTCGCCGTGACCAGGTACCAATCGGGTAAACCAGTTGCGATCGTGAATCCGCGGAAGTTTTTCCAAGGTTTCTACATAATCGACGCTGCTATGATAAATAAACGGGAATTCTACATTGGAAAGGTAGTCGCCCGCCAAACAAAGCCCAAGTTGCCAAACCACCATCATCATACTATCAGCGGTGTGGCCAGGGGCAAGGTAAAACGTTAGTTTGGTTTGCCCTTTTCGAAATTGAACACCATCGCGGAATACAAAAAAATCGGCTTCTGGATATTCTATGGGATAAGGGCGGTCGACGTAATATTTTTCATCAAAATCAAGGGCTTGTTCTAAGATGCTGGCTTTCAATGGATTGTCGGCCATAGCCTGAGAAATAAACACCTTGTCGGCTTCAAAAGCACGGTAGCCAATGATGTGATCATAATCAGAATGGGTGAAAATGAGGTAAACCGGTCGGTTACCGCGCATGGCATAAACGTAGTTGCGGATTTCCAGCACTTCGTCGGGCAGCCAGGCAGGATCTACCACCATAACCACATCTTCAGTCAAAATAACCGTCGAATTCGTTTGAAAAAGCGCACTTTGGAAAATCGTAACGTTCGGATCGCGGTATATTATTTTGTTCATAGCGGGTAAGTTGGGAAGGTTTGGATTCTTGTGTCTACCTTTGCACCATATTTGACAAGAGCAAATGTACACAATTGCAAACCCCTGTATCCAATCATTCAATCAAAATGGGAAATATTGTTGCCATAATTGGCCGCCCCAATGTGGGTAAATCAACTTTTTACAACCGCCTGGTAGGCATGCGGGATGCGATTACAGACGACTTTTCGGGTGTAACACGCGATCGAAAATATGGTTACTGTGAGTGGAATGGCAAGCGTTTCACCGTGGTAGATACGGGGGGCTTTGTACAAGGCTCGTCGGATGTTTTCGAATCGGCCATTCGCACCCAGGTAAAGGTGGTATTAGAAGAAGCTGCGGTGATCATTCTTATGGTGGATGTTCAAACGGGCATTACAGATTTGGATGAAGGTTTGGCTAAAATGCTGCGCCGGAGTACAAAACCGATTTACCTGGTTGTAAATAAAGTAGACAACAGCAAAAACATGTACGAAGCCAATGAGTTTTGGGGACTCGGCTTTGACAATACCTTTTTTATTGCCGCCATCAGTGGTAGTGGAACGGGCGATTTGCTCGATGCTGTGGTAGAACACATTGAAAATGAGGAAGAACTGGAAACAGAACTGCCAAAATTTGCCATTATCGGTCGTCCGAATGTAGGCAAATCCTCCCTTGCAAATGTGTTGCTGGGCGAAGAACGCAACATCGTGACCCCCATTGCGGGCACCACGCGCGATCCGATTCATACGGTGTACAACAAGTTCGGCAAAGAATTCATGCTGATTGACACAGCGGGTATTCGGAAAAAAGAAAAGGTAGAAGAAGATTTGGAATTTTATTCTGTTATGCGCGCCATTCGAGCCGTAGAAGAAGCAGATGTTTGTTTATTGGTGCTGGATGCCGTACAAGGTATTGAATCCCAGGATTTGAATATTGTGCGGTTGGCACAAAAACGGCACAAGGGCGTGGTGGTTTTGGTGAATAAATGGGATTTGATTGAAGAAAAGGATACGAATACAGCGCGCAATTACGAGCGCTACATCAAATCCAAAATGGAGCCTTTTGATGATGTTCCCGTGTTGTTTATCTCCGTTTTGGAAAAACAGCGCATCTTTCAAGCCTTGGAGGCAGCCCTGGAAGTGTACGAAAACCGGAGTCGGCGCATAAAAACTTCCGAACTCAACGAATTGATGTTGGGTATTATTGAAGGAACCCCGCCGCCATCGGTGACCAACCGGTATCCGAAGTTCAAATACGTAACCCAATTGCCCACGCCCTATCCGAGTTTTGCCTTTTTTGTCAATAACCCGAATTACGTGCGCGATTCCTACAAGAGCTTTTTGGAAAATCAAATACGCAAGCATTACAAATTTACCGGGTCCCCGATGGAAATTTACTTCCGGGCGAAGTAAGGTTGAGCGGCTCGACCAAAAGAAACGATCGCAACGAAATGTAGGGTCTTTGCTCATTGCATACGGTTTAATCGGGCAGAACGCGCAACGGATCTCTATCTGGTGCGTTTTGATTTGAAACTCTGTTTTATGAAACAACATTTCTTTAAATTATTGTTGCCCGTTTTAGGGGCTCTTGGCGGCTGTAAAGACAATCCTGAGCAAATTCCAGCCTATCTAGATATCAAACCATTTACGGTAACCGAAACGGGGCCGGGAAAATGGCAAGACATTCAGGAAGGTTGGGTGTACGTCAACGGGGAGTTTCTGGGGGCTTATACGCTCCCGGCGCAAGTACCCGCGCTGGCAGCAGGCAGTTCGGAAGTACTCGTTTTTCCGGGCGTGAAAGAAAATGGCATTGAAACCACGCCGAATATTTATGATTTTTTGACGCGGTATGAAATCCAGACAGACCTTAAAGCGGGCGAGTTGAACCCGATCAGCCCCTCCACGAAATATAAAACGGAAATTGTGTTCCCCTGGGCTTTGGATCGTACCACCTTTGATGGCAGTTCAAGCATCGTGTTTGATGACCGCGATGCAGACCAGGCGACCTCCTATACCTTAACGACCGATGGCGCATTTAACGGACGTTCGCTGAAAATGACGGTCGATTCGCTGCACCCCCTCATTGCCATTGCCAGTGAGGAAGCGGTTTTGCCCACCAACGGCAGCCAGCAGGCCTGGTTGGAAATCAATCGCCGCAACGATATTGACTTTACATTTTACCTGATTGGGTTTTCCAATGGCGGTTCGGAACAACAATTTCCGGTGTATGCCTTTACAACCACCGATGTATGGAAAAAAACCTATATCAATTTGACTGAATTTTTGTCAAATTCCGGGGAAGGAAAACATCGGCTGTATTTTCAGGTGCAATTGTCGAAAGACAGCAATGGAAAATTCAAACAACAAAGTGGAACCGTCCGATTGGATAATATCCGCCTGGTACATTTCTAACGGTCAGTTCTTTCAACGTACAAAACGAACGCGCTTTGCCACGCCAACAACGACAACGGGATACTTTCATTTACGGCATTGCTGATTTTATCATGGCGATGCTGGCCTGGGCCCTCTTTTTTATTTACCGCAAAATGATCGAAGGGGTGCCTGTGAACGCTGTCGTGTTCCAGGATCCCAATTTTTACCTTGGGATATTTATAATACCTACTGGTTGGGTGCTGTTGTACAGCATTTTTGACCATTACGTGGATATTTACCGGCTTTCGCGCCTGCACACCCTTACGCGGAGTTTCTTTTTGTCTTTTTTGGGGGTAACTTTTTTGTTTTTTACCCTCATTTTGGACGATGTTGTGCGCGATTACCACACTTATTATCGCTCCTTTCTGGTTTTATTTGGGTTGCATTATTTGCTCACCGCCTTCATGCGCATGCTCCTGCTCACGCGGGCGAGCCGGCGCCTGAAATCGGGATTGGTAACCTTCAATACCCTGCTGATTGGCGGGAATCAGAATGCCCTCGACTTATACTTGGAAATTGTGGGTCGCAAAAAAAGCCTGGGCTACAAATTTGTCGGATACATCGATACAAATGGTGGGCACGACCAGACGTTGGCCGATTACCTGCCCAAACTGGGTAAATTGAGCGATCTGGATCGGATTGTGCGTGAAAATGACATAGAAGAAGCCATTATCGCTATTGAAACCAGCGAACACAACCTGGTGCGCAATATTCTCAATGTTTTATTTGATTATTCGGATCGGGTATTGGTAAAGATCATTCCCGATATGTACGATATTTTGCTGGGCACCGTAAAGATGAGTCATGTATTTGGCGCAGTATTGATTGAAATCAGGCAGGAATTGATGCCTAAGTGGCAACGAACGGTGAAACGCTTGTTGGATGTAACGGTAAGTAGCCTCGCGCTGTTGATCCTTTTTCCGTTGTTGCTTTATATTGCATTGCGCGTGCGGCTTAGTTCGAAGGGCCCGATTTTGTTTACCCAGGAGCGGTTGGGTATCCATGGCAAGCCTTTTACCATCTTTAAGTTTCGCTCGATGTACCTTGAATCGGAAAAACTGGGGCCGCAATTGTCGACCGATAATGACCCGCGTTGTACGCCCTGGGGTGGATTTATGCGCAAATATCGGTTGGATGAATTGCCCAATTTCTGGAATGTATTGCGTGGCGACATGTCGCTGGTAGGCCCACGTCCAGAGCGCAAATATTATATCGACCTTATTTTAGAGAAAAATCCGCACTACAAGCACTTGCTGAAAGTGCGTCCGGGCATTACTTCCTGGGGACAGGTAAAATACGGGTATGCTTCAACGGTACAGGAAATGCTGCAAAGATTGCGTTTTGACTTGCTTTATATTGAAAACATGTCCCTTGCGCTGGATTTTAAAATCCTGTTTTATACGATATTAGTGTTGTTGCAAGGGCGTGGCAAATAAAAAGTAAGGTTGTGATCATGCAATCACAACCTTACCACGTTTTAAGCCGCGAAAGAAGTGCCACAACCACAGGTAGAAGTAGCATTCGGGTTATTGAAGGTAAATCCGCGATTATCCAGGCCGTTTACAAAATCCACTTCCATGCCAAGGAGGTAAATGGCGTGGGCTTTGTTCATCACCACAGGCAAACCGTTTATTTCAAAATGGTCGTCATTGTCCTGTACCTGATCAAATCCAAGTACATAGGTGAATCCAGAACAGCCGCCGCCTTTCACACCTACGCGTAGGAAATAGTCGGCTGGAATGTTTTCCTGCACGCGAATTTGGTGCAGTTGTTCAACAGCGGAGTCGGTAATCGCAACGGGTGCGGTAGCCGTAGTATTTTCGAGCACAGTATTCATAGTCATGCTTGTATTAATTCATTGCAAAAGTACGTTACTAAAACGAAATAGATGCATAAAATGTTCACATAGGGTTATACCTTCGCACCCCCTAAAATAAAAAGATCACCTTACAGAATGGAAACTTTTTTTGAAATACTGAAATTTACGATTCCCGGGTTGGTTGTATTTGCGACGGCCTATTTTTTGTTAAAGATGTTTTTGGAGGATCGTCAGACGATGCACCAGCAACAATTGCGTTCGGAGTCGTTAAAAATCACGCTTCCGATCCGTTTGCAGGCCTATGAACGGCTTACTTTATTGTGCGAACGGGCTTCCATTCAAAACACCTTGTTGCGAATTCGTATGCCAGAGATGACCGTTGCTTCCTTGCGGGGGGCATTGCTGTTGGCCATTAGCCAGGAGTTCGAACACAATACTTCCCAACAAGTATATGTGTCGAATACCCTTTGGCAAATCATTTCGATTGCACGCGACGAGACCCTTGGAATTATAGCCCAGGCCTCCGATGGCTTGGATCCGCAGGATGTAGATGATCGGTTGGTCGAGAAACTCCTGTATGTGATCGATCTCCAGGGAAATACGGATCCTTTGCACCAGGCCTTGATTGCGATACGCAAGGAAGCAGGCCAATTGTTTTAGGTCCGTTTTTGCAAAGTGCTGATACCGATGCACTTGAATTTTTACACGCGTTCATTTCCCGTTTAATTGATGTAATAACAATGTAACTACAAGTTGTGCATCCTTCATAACAATACATTTACATTTACGATGCGCTTTTTTTGTTGTTGTAACAAGTAAGATTGTTATGGCCCTGGCGTCAATTCATTGCAGCTTGATATTCAGTTATTTCCACCTGAATAAGGGCTTGGAGGCCCGCAGATAACAGATAATAATTGTTGTGAAAGGTATCCATTTCTGATTTTTCAATAAGG
>CAIVGO010000490.1 GCA_903905445.1 uncultured Bacteroidota bacterium | reverse complement strand
TATTTGATGGTAAAAGTGACCGAACGCGACGTGTTAGGCATTAAAAAAGGCCAAATTGTAGAAGTAAAGCCCGATGTGTACCCCAACGCACGCATCAGCGGTAAAGTGACCAACATTGGCTTGCGCGCAGATAACACCTTTAGTTATGATGTAGAAATAGAAGCGCCCAATCCGGATAAAACGCCCTTGCGCGCGGGTATGCACGCGAAAGCCGTATTTTCCTTTGGCGTCAACCGAAAAGGCCTGACCCTGCCCAGAAAAGCCATTGCCGGCAGCTTGCAGGAGTCCAAAGTATACGTAGTGCTAGATTCTACCGCACAATTACGCACCGTTGCACTGGGCGGCGTTCACGGCGATAAAGTGGAAGTCGTATCAGGCTTGCTCGAAACAGACAAGGTGGTGCTGACTGGCCAATTGAATTTGAGTAACGGCGCGAAGGTAGAGATCATCAAGGCCGGGCAGTAAGCAACTGGCCTGGTTGCACCGCCTACCGAAGCAGCCCCTCCAATACTGCATCCAATTCCGCTTTTACCTGAAAAGGCGCGTCTACGAACAATTCGGTCATCCGAAACGTAATCTCATCCGAAACTGCATCGCGATGAGTAGCAACTATTTCGTGGATTTTTTGCGTATATTCGGCATTAAACACATGCTTTTCGCGGTCTACAAAGCCTTTTTGGACCATAGCGCCTGTTTTTTTATAGCAACGGCAGCTGTTTTTAGGATCCACCAATCCGCAACGGCCAGCGACGTAGTTTAGAAGATCAGCGCGGGCGCGGTGCAGACGCACGCGGTAATTGGCGGTGCTCATGTCAAATAATTCGGCACCCAACTGATGGTCGGCACCAAAAATTTCACCAATAATATAAATCAAACGCTGATCGCGGTTCAGGCACATCAACATCGCCATCGAACAAGCCAGGCGCACTTCCTCCAGCAGAGTTTCATCGTAGGTTTCATTGGGGCTATCTGCAATTTCCAGGAGCGGACTTTCCGGGGCTCGATGGTCGAAGAACAGTTCCACTTTTTTACGGGGAGTATTCAAAAAATGGTTGACGGCAATGCGGTAAAGCCAGGTTTTAAACTGGCTTTTTCCATTGAAGGTTTTCAAATGCGTCACGATTTTGATCAGCACCTCCTGGGTAGCATCCAGGGCATCGTCGGGATGAGCAAACAAGCGCAATGAAATATTAAAAATATAATCCTGATAGCGCTTTAACAGGTTTTCCAGGGCCTGCTTGCTGCCTGCCAGTGCATCGGCAAGCAGCATTTCGTCGGAGCGCGTATCAGGGGTATGGTTTTCCATCGTGTGTTGCATACGCCAGTTTTTTATTGTGCGCTTTTGGTTTCCCATAAAAGTACGGGCGTATCGAAGTATTCGGGTTGTACCTGGTCGGTTTTAAAATAGGTTTTAGCCGCTTTTTCGGTAGCCCACAGGCAAATGTAGCCCGATTCACCTGCCTCGTTTTCTATTTGATACATGCGCAACAAGCCTTGCGTGTCGTCTGGTATTGCGCGCTTTCCGATACTTACACTGGTATAGTAATCGCCTTGGGTTGTATAGCGCGTTTGTAAGGTTTGCACGCCATTTACCTTATAGTATAACACAACACCCGGTTTTTTATAGGTTTTAAGTACCCGGGTAAACCATCCAGGATTAAACCAGTTTTGCGCGCTTACTTTGTTTTCCCACAAATAAACGCCCCCAAAATAAGGCGCATGGGCGGTAAAAGCATAGGCTTTAAACAAAAGTCCGGGAATGGCTGCGTATTCCGGCATGCTTTGGATGAATTTTTTTACCACCACCCCTCGGAAAGCAAACCAGGGTCTTTTCACTTTGGTAATGGTAACCCATTTTTCGCCCGTTTGGTCAATGGCGGGTGAGTGCGGTTTGGGTGTTTGGCTGTTTTGCGCGCTCAGGGTCGTCATGCAAATCAGGCCGCTAAGAAGGACCAGGATTGGGTGGATGGACATCATGTTCATGTTTAAAAAGTTCTTTTAACATTAGACCAGCATGTATAATAGGTGTTACAAAACTTTCCTGCGTACTTTCCTGCTGGCAAAATGGCACCTAACTTCCAGTATGCATCTACACAATTGCCCAACTGGTCCACTTCTCCGCCCTTGCATATCGGGAAAACATAGTTTTGTACCGTTTTTACACCCTTTTATTTTCCTGATCATGAAATACTTATTGCTGTTTTCGTTTTGCCTGAGCGCCGTTTTCCTTTTTGCTCAAAAGCCACAGGGTGGCGCCTTGGGTTCGGCTCGTATCGGACGGGTGTATGGAAAAATTGTTGATGATGCCGCCAAACAAGCGGTGCCTTATGCCTCGGTAACAGTACTGCGGGTGCTGCCCAATGGAGGAGGTGACACCTTGGTAGGCGGCGCGTTGAGCCTTGATAACGGCGATTTTAGTATCGGACAATTGCCCATGGGTATGTTAAAAGTGCGGGTGCGGTATGTGGGCTATAAAGAATGGACCAAAATGGTGAAAATCAGCCCGCCCAACGACCTTGAACAGGATTTGGGGGATCTGGTACTGCAGGCCGATGCCCAATTGCTGGATGCGGTTGAAGTACGCGCCGAAAAAGCATCCACCCAATTGAGCCTGGAGAAACGCGTATTTAACGTTGAAAAAAATATTACCACAGCGGGGGGGACCGCCGAAGATGTGCTGAAAAACGTGCCTTCCGTAACGGTGGATATGGATGGCAATGCCAAATTGCGCGAAAAAGCCACTACCATTTATGTAGATGGCAAACCAACACTCATGTCCTTGACCCAAATTCCGGCCGATCAAATTGAATCGGTAGAGGTTATTTCCAACCCTTCCGCCAAATACGAGGCATCTACCACAGGCGGCATCTTGAATATTGTGCTTAAAAAGAACACCAAACCAGGTTACAACGGCGTGGCTGTACTAGGCATTGGCACCCAAAACCGCTACAATGGCATGCTAAACCTGAATGTACACCAGGGGAAATGGTCGGTTTCTGGATTTTATAATATGAATGCAGCCAAGGTGCCTACCAATGGATACACCCGCCGCACCAATTTTAACAGCGACGGGAGCATACTCAACTACTTTGACCAGGATACCAAAGTGAATTTTGAAAATGTGTTCCAAATTGGCCGGGTCAATGTGGATTATGCCGTGAACAACCGGAATACTTTATCGCTGGCAGGCACCATCACCAGCGGCAAATTCAATATTTTCCCAACCCAAAACTATACCTACCGCAATGCCGAAAATGCCTTGCTGAGTTACGGAGTGCGCCAAACCAACCCGCAAAATACCTTCCACAACAACAACATCGAAGGGCAATGGAAAAAAACATTTGCCAAAAAAGAGAAATCACTGGTCATACTCGGCAATTACGCGTGGGGCGACGGATCCAATACCGCCAACTGGAATACCACCGGCTTTGACCCATCCGGGCAGGCCTTACCAAACTACCCCGAATTGGTACAGATTGGTGGCGGGAATACCAACCAGCAAGGCGTTTTTCAGGTCGATTTTGTGAATCCCATCAACGACTCTACTAAAATTGAAATGGGGGTGCGCAGCTTTTGGAGCGAACGGGATCAGGAATATTTGTACAACCCATTTGTGTACGAATCGAACGAATATGTGCAGGACAATCAGTTTTCGCAGGATAACTTGATTACTGAAAGCATCAATGCCGCATATATTACCTATTCGGGCCAGTTTAAGCACCAGATCAGATACCAGGCGGGTTTTCGTTTTGAACAATCTTTTTTACACGGCACCTCTTATTTGGACGGTGGCAGCGAACGTTTTGGCTATGATTATCCAAAAGGAACCGGCGATGACCTGCTGCGTTCCTTGTTTCCAGCCCTGTTTATTGCTAAAAAAATAGATGCGACTTCAGAGATCGGGCTCAATTTTACCCGCAAAATACAACGGCCCAACTTCCGGCAGATCATGCCCGGTATACAGGCAGCCGACAAACAAAACTATCAAATCGGCAATCCACAATTACAACCGGAATTTGTAAACACTGCCGAACTGAACTACAATAAAATATTTGGCGCACACAACTGGCTTTCAACGATTTACGCCAGTAACGAGACCAACACCATCAAACCATTTATTGCTCCGTCGGAAACGGACCCAACCGTGTTGGTAACCACCTTTGTAAATGGTAAAAACGAATTTACCTACGGGATGGACAATACCCTGCGCCTGACTTTTGGCAAAAACCTGGATGTAATGTTAAATGCCAATGTGTTCAACTTTAAAGTAACGGTAGATACATTTACCAATACCGGCTGGGCGATGAATGGAAAAGCCAATGTTACGTACCGTTTGCCTGCCGATTTCTCCGTGCAGCTCAATGGCGCGTACGAAGGCAACCGCCCCATGCCGCAAGGCAACCGGAAAGGCATTGCTTACATGGATTTTGCGGTAAAAAAATCATTTTTTAACAATGCCGCGAATATTACCTTTACAATCAGCGATGTGTTTAATTCGCGAAAAGACATTGCAACCATTGTACAACCTGCGTATAATCAGGAAGTAATGCGTCGTCGGGATGCGCGGTATTACAAATTAATCGGTGCAAATTCCGTTTGGCAAAGCCGATGCATCCATGTTTAAACGCATGCAAAACGCAAAAAAGCAAAACCAGGAAATGCCCGATTTTAGCGGAAACTGATGCAAGTCATCGCCCTACAACAACGCATGAAAAACTTTTTGATCCAAAAATACAAAATCATCCTGTTTCACCTCTGTTTGTGGAGCACCTGGTTGTATTTGCCGCTTTCGCTCGCGCATGAGGAGGAACTGTATCCGCGGGCTATATTGATGCTTACCCTCATTGCTTTGACGCATGTTCCCTTGTTTTTGTTCAATACCGAGTATTTAATCCCACGGGTATTGAAGCCAAAAGGGGTGACGGTGTACGTTTGGTCGCTTTTGTTTTCCATGGCGGTATTTATCGTTTTTCACAATTTTGTGCGCGATGGCGTCAATACTTATTTGGTGCAATTGGGGCCACCGCGCTCCAGTTTTGTGAAAGGAATGGTGGCCATCATTTTGGTGGGCGCGATTAGTACGGGCTTTGGGTTGCTCAATTATTTGGCGGCCCAGGAAAAAATTCAGGCAGAAAAAGTAAAAGAACGCCTCCAATCGGAGTTGTCGTTTTTGCGGACACAAATAAGCCCCCATTTTATCTTTAATATCCTCAACAGCATTGTGTACCTCATCCGTTCCAAGTCTGAACTGGCTGAGCCGATTACCATTAAATTGTCGGAAATCATCCGCTACATGCTCTATATTTCCGAGCGGGTGGAAGTGCCGTTGGAAAAGGAATTGGGGTATTTAGAAAGTTATATTGACCTTCAAAAAGTGCGTTTTGGCAATGATGTGGACATCCGTTTTCAAAAAAACGGCAATGCATCGGGCCAAATGATTGAGCCGATGATCCTGATTCCGTTTGTCGAAAACGCCTTCAAACACGGCATTGGCATGGTGGCCGACCCGATCATTGAGATGGATTTGCGCATAGAAGGCAATAAACTTTCATTTTCCGTTAAAAATAAAATCACACCGGAGCCTGCTACCGACAAATCGGAAGGATCGGGTATTGGATTGCGGAATGTGCAACGGCGGCTCGAATTGTTGTACCCCGACGCGCATCAGTTGGACATAAGCAGCGAACATGGGTGGTTTTGGATTCAGTTAAACCTTACCTTACCAGAAGCGGCATGACCAACCAGCCAAAATTGAAATGCCTCCTTGTAGATGATGAGGAAATGGCGCGCAAACTATTGGCGGAAAACATCCGGCACCTGCCATTTTTGGAAGTGGTGGGCATGTGTAAAAACCCGTTTGAAGCCATGCAAAGTTTGCAGGAACAATCGGTTGATCTGCTGTTTTTGGATATTCAGATGCCGGGCATGCTGGGCACCAAGTTTTTGCAAAGTTTGCGCGAGAAACCTATGGTCATTTTCGTCACGGCTTACGACCAATATGCCGTAGAAAGTTACGACCTCGAGGTTGTGGATTACTTGATGAAACCGGTGAGCATGGAGCGTTTCACGGCGGCGGCATACAAAGCCTTGGACGAGTACCAAAAACGCCAGGCGCTGGAACAAGCGCGCAACCCGGCATCCAAACTACCGGAAGAACCAGACGCTGCCGATTACTTTTTTGTAAATGTCGCGTATGCTTTGGTAAAAGTGCGGATCCCCGATATCACCCACGTGGAGGGCATGAAGGATTATGTAAAAATATACCTGAGCACGGCTGATAAGCCCATTTTGACGAAAAGTACCCTAAAAGCCATCGAGGAAAAATTGCCGACGCCGCGTTTTTTGCGCGTACACAAGTCTTTTATTGTAAATATGGATAAAATGGAGGCCTTTCGGAGCCAAAAAATATTTGTTGGCGCCCATGCAATTCCGGTCAGTGAAACGTACCTGGAGGCTTTAATGCAGGTATTGAACGCTTGATGCTCGCTTTTTAAATTTGTGTGCATTTGTAAAATTGCACATATGGAACGCCCAAAAGACCCAATATTGGGCGTTTTTATTGCTCAAAACTTTTACTTAAAAAATAATGTATTTTTTTAAAAAATCTGATACGTTTCTGATTAATTTTGTCGTTAGTATTTAAAGTTTATTTAATCTGTATCTTTTTATTCCCGAATTGCATTTACCTGCTTCTATGCGCCTTCACCAACACAGAACTACGCATTGCTTCGCACCCGTGCAGCACCGTTTTACGCCTATTGGAATACAATTGTGCTAATTAAATGGTGCCCTCCGTTTGAATTTTCACTATAACTAAACCACCAATATCATGAAAAACATCATTCAAGCCCTCGTCTTTATGTTGATTGGCGCGGCGCTTTATTATTTCATTGCGCC
>CAIVGO010000489.1 GCA_903905445.1 uncultured Bacteroidota bacterium | reverse complement strand
GTCAGGATGGTTTCGACCGAATTGACAAAAACGCCCAGTTCCGAAAACAGGTAATTGTTGTAGCCCTCCCCGCCGCTGGCGCGCAACACGACGATATCGCCGCCGCCCGTTTGTTGTAAAAACCAGCGCATGGCGGCATCATTTTCGGTCGCGCCGCCCATCAGTACGATGCCACCCGATGTAGGGGTCGTCACATCCGTCGAATCGCCCGTAATAAAACGCTGGTAGGTTTGCGCATCACTGGCCAAAGCAGCGCTCAGCAGAAAAAAAACTATTAAACGTATCTGGTTCATCGTGCCGCTTGGTATATCAGCAAAGATAATACGGCTTGGGCAATTTGGCAAGGTACGGCCGGTGGCTATTTTTCGCGCCGCAACACGACCCTTTGCAAGTTATTGGTGGAATAATTTGTCACTTCTTCATTGGTTGCTTCCAGTTTTTCGCCAGAGGTCACCTCAAAAATGAGTTCCGACCCGCGCAATTCGTACGAAGACGTAAGCAAAATGCCGCCGGTTTCGAAAACGGAATACATTTTATTGCCAAAAACATATTCAGCGAGTTCTATGCCATCGCCCTCGTCGGTTACATAACGTCCCTTAGCAGCGTCCTTTACCCGAAGCACGTAATCTTTTACCATGGGCAGTTTTTCAGAAATATACTCTGTTTTCCAGGTCCAGGCATCCGGTTTGTCGGTAGGCGCTGCGGTAAAACGCACCAAAACACTATCGACCAGTTTGCTGCGACTATAAATATACATCATGCCTTTCCATTGGCCTAGGCATTGATCTGGGAAGGTTTTTTGGGCGAAGAGGGGGTTAAAACAAGGGAAAAGTAAAATACATAAAAGCAAGAAACGCTGGCGCATGATACCGTTTGATTGAAAATGAATTAAAATTGGTTGCTCAACAAACATTTTAAATTGGATCTGTTGGGTTATGCGGATTTCGCGGTATTGGTTTAAAACCATCATTTTTGTCAAAACAAGTTACCGCAGTGGACGGAAATGCATGAATAATAACCTCCAGCACTTCAGGTATGCCCTGAAATGCAAGGAGCCACAATGAAAAAAAACCAGATTTTAAGACCATGGGCTGCACACACTCCAAATACGCAGCCTTTTGTTCGGTAGATTTTAAGGAATCCCACAAACGTCTTTGGGTGTTGGCCAGCTCATATACATCAAAACGATTTTGCCAGCGTACATCCGTCATTTTCCTTTCTTTTAACGGATTTTGCTCCACCCGATTAAGTTCCAAATCAGATATTAAATTTTCAGTTTTAACAAATTGAGCAGGCTCCAATGCAGGATTAGGAATTGGCACACAGGCAAATTTCCCTTTTAAGGTAGCATGTGGCCTCAATACATAAATAAAAACAAAATGCGTATTGTTATAATTAGGAAGATAATGTGTAACATGATTGATAACTTTATCCGACTTAGCAAGGTTGCAAGGCCCACATGCCAGGTACAAGTTATTCCAATCTAAAGCATGTTGCGTACCCAAAGACTGCGGAGATAAATGTTCTACCTGTAATAAACCCGGTAATCGGTCATTGCAATAAATGCAGTGTTGACCATATGCATTTACTAAATCAATACGCCATTCCTGATAAGTTCTATAAACCTTTGGTATCCCATTTACAGATGGAATGGGGGCGTTTATTACAGGTCTCATTATATAATATTCTTAGCAATCCGACTTGATTTTAAAAACGCCCTCAAACCGGCATCGTCTATTGCATTTTCTATTGTCTCCAATTTGGTCTTGTAAGACTCTTTTTGTGGACTGTTTTCAGCCTCTTGTAATAATTGAAAATACCCCAGACTCATTTCTTCAACAGCGTGATTTGAAACACTAAATGGACTTTTTACATTCATAATTTCTTCAGCAACAACTTCTAAACTTAAATCCTTTGGTGAAACCTCTGTGTCTAAATCAAGATTAATCAATTCGTCATTCCCTAAAGATTGAACGATAAAAGGCGAATGCGTTGTTGCGACAAATTGAATATTTGGGAAAGCGGCTTTCAAATCGTTCACTACATGGCGTTGCCAATTTGGATGTAAATGCAAATCAAGTTCATCAATCATTACAATACCTCTACTTTGTTTGATTGCATCAATTTTATAATGCGCATTTAGCATAATACACCTAAATGCAAGTTCTGCTACCATCGCCGTATGTGCAATGATTCCATCACTATGTAAACTGAGCGGTAGAAACTGACTTTCTAATTCATAGTCAGCCATTTTAACCTTCAAACGCAACTCCTTTCCATCAAAATCCAACGCTGTGATATAAGGATTCGCTGTACGAATTGCCTGTAGAAATGCTGTGTAGGTTTCAGGAATATCCTTTTTATCGGCTACCAAGAACCGATGGCTATTGAGCCAGTATGGATATTGATATGTTCCATACTGCATTTCAGCCCAGTTATAATACCCGTATTTAAAAATTTGTCGCCCCAAGAATGGCCCTAACGTATTCCTGGTATTCCCATATAAGCGGCCTGTACCAAAATAAGCAATCACCGGATTATCAATATTTGAAGCACCCTCTTTCGTGATTAAGTCATACTTATATTTAGCGATTGCTCTTATTTCACCTACATCTTCCGTATTGGTGGTGGTTTTTGTTTTGCCTTCTGGAATTTTGCGTTGCCAAGACTGAATAAGGTCTTTTTCATCAATACTCCCCTGTGCCCTTACAATAGTCGGAGTTTGGGGAGCATCATGGCTTCCAAAATGCTTACGCCTAATTTCCCCTTCCTGAATATGTCGTTTTACAGCCTCCGGGATTCCTAATAAATAAGCCCCCGCAGCAATCCTTATTGCATGCAAAATGGTTGATTTCCCTTTCCCATTTATACCAATTATAACCGTAAACCCTTCATTTAAATGAAAGGTACGTTCACCTTCAATATTTCTAAAATTGGTAATTGCAATATTATGAATTCGCATACTAATCAACCATTTATAAAAAAAGCGCTCCAAGGCAGGCAAATATATGAAATTTACCTTGAATCACCCAAAACTACCCCAAACCATACTGCTTCAACACATCCTCTGGCGGACCGTCCCATTGGTTCGGTACATTGCCTTGATAACCAAGATCCTGGATGCCTATTTTACTCGTCCAAAAACCGGAAGCCGTCAAATTGCGCATGAGGTTGAAAAATACAACACCCTGGCTCATGCCTGGCTTTTTCCGATTCGGATAGGCGATATCTTCCACAATTTCAATGCGTTGCGCATCGCTGATTTCAATAAATGTCTTTTCGAAACGGCGCTTAGCCTGGTTATCCAGCCAACTCAGGCCGCCGCGCAAAGGGGTTTGGAACTCTTCCGGACGGTCTTTTGCCATAAATTCAATAAATGCAGGTACTCCAGCCTCCGAAGCACTGCCCGAATGCGCGTCTTTCGGAATAATAATGTCCACCAAGACGGTTATGGTTTGCATTTCATGTTTGGTAAAAAACTGTTCG
>CAIVGO010000488.1 GCA_903905445.1 uncultured Bacteroidota bacterium | reverse complement strand
TGAAAGACTGGTTTGCCGAATACCGTGCGCAACATCGTGCGGTATTGCTCATAAGTGGGCACGGCTTCGGTATGGCTGGCAATTAAAAAATCAATCAAAGGGGCAGGTTCGGTCATTTTTAGCTTAACCCCATGCCCGGATGGGTCGCCCAGCAAGTACAAGGCCGTGCGTTGTAATAATCCGAGGTCAATTCCTGAAACGGCCTTTTTCTGATCAAACACACTCGGAGCATACCAGGGCAGGTAAGCGCCCGAAATGGTGCTCAATTTGCTGTTCAAAGGGGCCTGGTGGTAAAAAGAGGTGATGACAATGCCATGCGATTCGGGTACCAGGCACACACTTTCAGGATTGATGCCGTTGTGGCTGTACCCGACCTGATGCAACCACGACACCCATTCGAGCATTCGGCTGGTCACCCAGGTAACGTGTTCGCGCGGCAATTGTAAGCCCGAAAGCGGAACCATCGCATGTGCGCTGCGTACGCACAAGGCATCGCCCTGCCATTCCATGGATTCGGGTAAATATTTTTGAAAATGCCGGGCTGCGTCATCCTTAAATGCCATTAAGCGCCGGTATTGCTGTAAAGATTTGTTTAACAAGGTTTTATCTCCTTGAAACAATAAAGTCTTTTCATCGGCCACCCGAATTTCTCCGGCGTCATCGCGGAGCAAAAACCGCGATTCCATGACTTCCCGCAAATCATTTAGTTTGCTGGTAGCATCTGAAGCCCCGGGTTCCGAACAAACATCGGGATGCAGCAATTTGATGTAGGCCAGGTATTCTTTTTTAAAATTACGACGGGTAAAAATGTCCTCTGGCCTGTGGCTGGATTGTAATTTTACAATAAGATTCGTGGCGTCCATTTGAATTTGCGTATTTATGACACAAATGTAAAGGCTTTTCGAATGCTTGTCAAGAGGTGCGCTTATTTTTTTTGCATAAAATTTTCAATCATGGGGCAAGGGTGATCTTTAAAAAACTTGGTCTGCTGAAATTGCACATAATATTGCTTCCCAAATTCGCCCACATAAATTGATTTTGCGGTTGGTTGCTGGAAATAACGGGTTTGATCAATTTCTGCCAGCATAAAAGCCGCGAGGGCCTTCAACTCTGTGTTTTGGCTGGTTTCGAGGGCTTTTTTGTAATAATATTCCGCTTTTTCCATGCGGTAATAATTGGCTTTGAACAGGGCTTCCGGCTGCAACACATCGGGTAATTCGCCACTTATGAAGGTCGGGAACAATCCATGCTCGCTCCATCCGTACGTCATAAACATCCAGGAATTACCGTACTTCGAAAAATTGTACCAGGCATTACCCAATTCGAGGTAACTGGTATCGCTTTGCGCTGGAAGTGCCTGTACCGTTTTTTCGAGGGTCAAAAGTCGTGCCGCCATGGTCTTTTTGTTGTACACATCGAAGGTTTCGGGCATGGCAAGCATTTTGATCCGGTGAAAGGGATCGTCGTCTAAATAATAGGCGTATTCATAAGCGGAATTCCAGTACGTATCGGGTACTTTTTCAAAAATGCTCAAAGCCTTTTCCGTTTGGCCGCGCCGCAGGTACATGGTGCCCAGGAGGTCGTAAAACGGATTTGCGTTGGCGTATTGTTCGGTGAGAAAAGCCTCAAACGGGGTTTTGTTTTTCTTTTCAATCCGATTAATCACCGATTGCACCGATTCCAGATCGCCATATTGATCAAGATAGTGAATATGGCTGTAAAACGCCGTGCAATAGCCGCCAAAAAAGGTTTTGAGTTCGCCGCGGTTTTGCAACAATGCTACCATATCTGCCTGCCCCGTTTTTTTGTAGGTATTGGCCAGCAGCGCCATGGCCATGCTGAACGTGCGCGGCCCGGTGAGGATTTTAGCCTGGTTTTTTTCCAGCCAGCGCAACACCTCCACCATTTTCTGTTGGGTTTCGGGCGCATTCAGGTTGGCCGTTTGCATTAAATAGGAAAATTCCAGGAGTCGTTTTTGCAAGGCATAAACGGGTGTGTTGCGTTGAACAGCCGTGATAAACGGAAGCGCCGCCGCGGCCTGGTGGTCCAATAAATACAAATGCGCTACCGCCAAATTGAGCAAATCGGCATTTACTTTGGTCTTGGGAAGGGCGGTTTGCAGTGTTTTTCGCAGCGTGCGCAGGTATTCAAGGTCACGGGCGCGCCATTTTTGGGGATATCGGGAATAGGCCTCCCGTTGGTCCCAATCTTCGACACCGATCGACGAGTGATGTACTGATCCGCTGGTTTGCAAATACTCGGGCGTAAAAATCCAGTTTTCCAATTTATTAATTTCCCGACTTACCAACAGCGCTAGGTATTTACTATCCGGTTCATCCTCCAGTATTTTTCGGATGTTGTCGAGCGATTTTCCCGGATTATTCAGTTCTTTCAAGGTGCGGATGACGCTGCGTTCGCTGGCATTTTTAGCAAAAGGCAGGGCTTTATGGGCATTTGCGCTTACAAACAATTGGTGGGAGCGCACTTTTTTGCTGTCGCTACGATCGAATACCAGGGCATTCAAGTAGGCGCAACGGCCTTCGTCGGGTTCTATTTGGGCTAAATAATGGAGGCCCCAGGCCTGCAGGATATCCGTTTTGGGCAAGGGTGCCAAATAACGGTTGTACAAATCCTTTATTTGGGCAATCCCTTCTGTCTTGTCTGAAGTATTGTAAAACTTGAGCCGCAACAACGTAAAAGCATAGCGCGGTTTCAGAAAGTCGCTAAGGTCTTGTTTTTCGAGTTTGCGGGAAAGCCGCTGCACCAAACTTTCGGCCTGCGCATTATAGTCCGTTTGTTGTGTTTCCGACATATCCCAATCTACATTGAGCATGGTGTATTTTTCGGCTTCCTTCAGGTCCAACAAATATTCCCAAAGTGCCTGATGTGCTGATTTTTGCAAAGCCTGGATAAACGTATTGCCGGGAAATGCCTTTTCGGGAGCGGTTTGGGCATTGAGCAGGATATCGGGACTGGTATTGAAAAGAATGTTGTACAAATCGGTGTCCCGCACAGCAGGCTCATTTACGGCTGCCTTCCATTGCGCGATGATCTGTTGTTCATCCTTGGAAACATCGGTGAATTTGGGCGCGTCTTTGGGCCAGTCGAAGCTATTTTGCCCATAGTAATAAAAATAGGTGTAATAAAAAGGCGTCCAGGCCTGGTTTTCACCCAAATCGGGCCGAAACAGCACAAAACGAATGTCATCCCCTTCGCTGCCATCATACCAACAAGCCGAAGCAGGTTCTGGCTGGTTACAGAGCAGCGGAATGCTAATTAAAAGCAGCAAGTATTTTTTGAAATTTCGGAATTGTTTCATCTTCGTTGAGGCTGGAATTCAAATGAAAAAAGGACACGGTGAGGGGTTGGGCGAGGCTTTGTGTGCGCAACAATTGGATGGTTTGTAAAAGTTCCTGATCGTCCGCTTCTTCCATCCGTACGATATCGCCTTCCCGGATAAAATGGTCGTTGAGGGTAAAATCCATGCGCGCACGGAAATGCGTTTTATCAATCGCTTCCAGGCGCTCCATCGTAGCAGGCCCCAGGGCATTGTCCGGGATAATGCATTGAAACTGATTGAGATGGAACAATACGCCCCAACGAAAGGCGGGTAAAGCCACATCGAGCGGCATGGGGTATTTCGGCGCGTTTTGCAGGTATTTGCGGGTCTCGTTATAATTGAAAATAGAATTTTCAGTGGCGGGATCTTTCAAGTCATCCACATTGTAACACATGAGTATGCCGCTTTTTACCGGCGGAACCCCTGTTTTTTCCGGGTTTTTATATTGATGCAAGCGAATGGTGCAGGAAAATGTCCACTCCGGATTGAGCGCCTGTAGTTGTTCAAGCAGGTAAAAATACCGGGCACGGGTGGAGGCCGTCCAGTCGCAATCTATTTGAAAATGGTGGATGTTTTGAAGCCAGGCATTTCCTAATTTCAAGAGGCTATCTTCCCGATGCGCTTCACTAAGGGCGGAATCGGCATACATCAAATCCCAACGGTTGCTCGTGCGCATAGAACTTTCCATCCGGCGCAACATGGCCTTCGATTTTCGGGAAATGCGCGTTGCCAAATCCACACAACCCGAAGAATCGAGGTGCTGCATGGTTTCGTTGGTGATAAATACCACGGGGATCATTTCAGTATCAGGATAGCCAAAATCACCGCGATACGGTCCGGCGGGAATCGGTTTTTGTCCATCCCAGGCCACATCAAACAGGCGCAGGAAGATTTTTTGGACGCCGAGTTTTTTCACCAGATTGTAGCTATAATAATCGGGCTCGGTTTGCCAAATATAAAAAGCCGGGATGATGGGTGTAGGGCCTGCGCTCGAATGGCAGTGCAGGGTAAGTACCAGGGCGGCAAAAAGGAGGAGTGGGTGTTTCATCGCCCAAAAATAATTCAGTTTGGGGGGAATGCGGCGTTTTCTTATAATTTAACACTTCACCGCTGAAATGTACGGACGGGTCGCGTACGGACGGGTCGCGTACGGACGGGTCGCGACCCGTCCACCCACGCACGGACAGGCGCGCCCCGTCCACCCACGCGCGGACAGGTCGCGACCTGTCCCTACGTACCAAACGCGGCCCGCACCTCTGCCAAATACCGATCACCCACCGGCACCTGTCGCCCGGCAATGCTAATTTGACCGCGCCGCAAACTTTCAGCCCGATCCAAGGCGATTATATAAGAGCGATGCACCCGTAAAAACTTCCCTTGGGGCAATTTTTCAAAAACCCCCTTGAGCGACATCAAGGTAAGCACCGGTTTGCCGCCAGCGTGTATTTTAATATAATCGTCAAAACCCTCAATCAGCACAATATCATCGAACGGGATTTTAACCACACTGTATTCCGCCTTAACAAACAAACTATCGCCCTTTTGATTCGAATCTTGTGGATCCATTTGCAAAAACCGCTGGTAATCGGCCGCTTTTTGCACCGCCTTTTGAAAACGTTCCAATTCAAATGGTTTGACCAAGTAATCTACCGCATCCAGGTTGAAGCCCTCGGCGGCGTATTCGGCAAAGGCCGTGGTAAAAATAACCATTGGCGGCGTTGACAGGCTGTTGAAAAATTGCAGGCCACTGATATCCGGCATTTGTATATCTAAAAACAACAAATCCACTTCACCCGCTTGTAAGCGTTTGGCGGCTTGTCCTGCATCGGAGAAAGTTTCTATGGATGCCAGTGCCGGCGTTTGGTTGCCGTACGCCTGCAAGAGTTGCAGCGCCAAAGGTTCATCATCAAGCGCAATTGCGGTCAACATAGCACAAGTTTTGGTTGACAAAAAAACATGAAAACAAAATAGAGGCTACCATACCAGGGCCAAACGGACGTAATAAAAATCGTCTTTTTCCCAAATATCAAGCTGATGCCGGTCGGGGTACAAAAGTTGGAGGCGTTTTCGGGTATTGGCAATTCCGATGCCCGTTTGTTCGCCTTCCATGGATTGGCGACGCACTACTTTATTGGTACAGTGAAAAATCAATTGGTGTGCATCCAAATCCACACGAATCAATATTGGCGTCATTTCCTGGGTACTGATACCGTATTTGAATGCATTTTCAACAAACGGCAGCAATAACATCGGCGCAATTCGCTTGCCCCCGACATGACCATTCACCTCAAAAGAGAGCGTCGTTTTATCCGTTAAACGCAATTGATGCAGCTGAATAAAATGCCGGATATGTTCCAGATCTTTCTCGAATGGTACAAAATCGGCATTCGCTTCCGACATCACATAACGCAACAATTGGCTCAATTGCAAAACAGCGCCCGGTGCTAAATCGCTTTTTGCCAAACTAAGGGTATAAATACCATTGAGTGTGTTAAATAAAAAATGCGGATTCAACTGGCTTTTCAACTCACTCAACTCCGCCTGCAAGCGCGCGCGATCACTTTCTGTACGGCGCGCCTCCGAGCGAATCCATTCGGCATTGAGCCGCATCCCGCTACTCGAAGCCCATACCAAACAGTACATAATCATAGATGCAAACCAACCCAGGCGCTGAAAAATCTGGAATTCAACAGCCGGAATTTGTGGATTGCGCTGAATCATCCAGTATTGCAGTCCTATAATATTCGAAAGCAAAAAAACATATCCGCCCAATACCGCTAAAAAATACTGCAAACGTTGGCCTTTCAACAAAAAACGGGGGATCAAAAAGTAATAATTAAAGTAAAAACTGGCAACCAACAACAAGTTTAAGAGTACAAAAAAAAGAACCCGCTCCGGTGGCGGCTCAAAGCCCTGAACCATCTCCGGCGGACCAGGTGGCGGTAAAATCACCGCAGGCAAACTTAAAAAAATAAGCCAAACAGCAATGTGGGCAACTATTTTGATCCATATTTGACGCATCGTGCAAATATAAACGTGTAAACCTTGTGTAGCATTTGGATCTCGGTAAATCATGAAAATGTCCCGATGAATCGTGGGGACGGGTCGCGACCACCCACGTACGGACGGGTCGCGACCCGTCCCTACCGCGATTTTTTCCCATGAAATATTTCCAGCCGAATTGGCTACTTTTGCGGCCGCCTTCCGGGCTACTTTTTCACCTGTCTTTCCATACCATGCAAGATCCAATATTCGACCTCATTCAACAAGAATTGCAGCGCCAACAACGCGGCATCGAACTCATTGCTTCCGAAAATTTCACCAGCCCACAAGTAATGGCGGCCATGGGCACTTGCCTGACCAACAAATACGCCGAGGGCTATCCCGGCAAACGTTACTACGGCGGCTGCGAAATTGTCGACCAGGTGGAACAAATCGCCATCGACCGCATTAAAGCCCTGTTTGGTGCGGCTTATGCCAATGTACAACCCCACTCCGGCGCACAAGCCAATGCCGCTGTTTTCATCGCCTGCCTGCAACCAGGAGATAAGATATTGGGTTTTGACTTAGCGCATGGTGGCCACTTATCGCACGGCTCCTCTGTCAATTTTTCCGGAAAAGTGTACACGCCCACGTTTTATGGCGTAGAACAGGAAACCGGCTTGATCGACATGGATAAAGTGGAGGCAATTGCCTTGCACGAACAACCTAAATTGATCATTTGCGGTGCTTCCGCGTATGCGCGCGACTGGGATTTTGCGCGTTTCCGCCAGATTGCCGATCAGGTAGGCGCTTTGTTGCTGGCCGATATTGCCCATCCTGCCGGTTTGATTGCCGCCAAATTGCTCAACGACCCGATTCCGCACGCACATATCATAACGAGCACTACCCACAAAACCCTGCGCGGCCCACGCGGTGGCGTTATTTTAATGGGTAAAGATTTTGAAAACCCTTGGGGACGTACCACCAAAAAAGGCGCCCCGATCATGATGTCGGCCATCCTCGACAGCGGTGTATTCCCAGGTATGCAGGGCGGCCCCTTGGAGCATGTCATTGCGGCCAAAGCCATTGCATTTGGCGAAGCGCTCGATCCTTCCTTCAAAACGTACGGCCAGCAAGTGATTCGCAATGCACAGGCCATGGCGCATGAATTTATGCAACGCGGCTATGACATCATTTCAGGCGGTACCGATAACCACATGATGCTCCTGGATTTGCGCTCAAAAAATGTAACGGGAAAAGTAGCCGATCACGCCCTCGGGGAAGCCGATATCACGGTCAATAAAAACATGATTCCGTTCGATCCGCAGCCGCCGATGACCACCTCCGGCATCCGGGTAGGCGCAGCGGCCATCACCACCCGTGGCTTTAAGGAACAGGATTGCCGCCAGGTTGTGGAATGGATTGACACCGTATTGAGTAACCCCACTGATGCAGCGCGGATTCTCAACGTACGCAAAGAAATTAACCTGTATATGGAGCGATTCCCGCTGTACGGGTAGTTCTGCCTGCTTTATTAGGCATATCGTATCACCCTTCCTGCAAAGTGTATACTGCACAGGAAGGGTGTTTTAATTTTATACCCACCAAATCCGCATTAACGCGACACGAAAAACCGCATTTTATAATCCGTATTCACCCTTCCAACCCGAATATCTTCCAGTTTGCGTTGGACCAGGCGTTTTTTAAGTGGCTTCAGCAATTCCGTAAACAGCACACCTTGAATATGGTCGTACTCGTGTTGAATCACACGGGCATTAATACCATTGAATGTTTCTTCGTATTCCACAAAGTTTTCATCCTGCCAGCGCAGGCGAATGGTATCGGGGCGCTCCACATCGCCGCGGATATGGGGCACACTCAGGCAACCTTCCTCATAATTCCAGGGCTGACCGCTTTCTTCTACCATCTGGGCATTGATAAACACACGCTTGAAGCCTTTTTGCTCGTCGTTTTTGCGGTCAATTTGCTCTGTATCAATGACAAACAGGCGAATCGCCAACCCAATTTGGGGTGCCGCAATGCCCACACCATCTGCATGGTACATCGTTTCCCACATATTGGCGATGAGGGTTTCGAGTTCGGGGTAATCCGGCGTAATCGGCGCCGATATCTTTTTTAAAACAGGTTGCCCGTAGGCAAAAATAGGTAATATCATAAATCGACTCCTTGCGTGTTGCCGGGCTGTGGTGCAAACAAGCGGCCCGTTATCTTACCAAAAATGTTCCTCCATGTATTGTTCGAGAATCAGAGCAGCGGCAACTTTGTCCACCAGCGCCTTATCCCGACGTTTTTGTTTCTTGACACCACTGTTCAAAATAATCTTTTTGGCATCATTCGACGTATTGCGTTCATCCTGTCGCACAACGGGTATTTCCGGAAAAAGTTTGCGCAATTGCTCGGCAAATTTGTCCACCGCAGGCGCAATTTGGGCCGGATTTCCGTCTGGATACAACGGCAAACCCACCACCAAACACTCCACGTCTTCATTTTTGCAGTATTGCAGCAAAAAATCAAACAGTTCCGGGGTCGGCACAGTTGTCAGGCCACTCGCTATAATTTTTAGCGGGTCGGTGACAGCAATACCTGTCCGTTTTAATCCGTAATCAATTGCCAGGATGCGCGCCATAAGGGTGCAAAGGTAGGTTTATCTTGGCAGAAATGGCTTATCTATTCTTTTTGAGTTGAATTTATGTAGTCTTCTGCACTCATTATAGGTATCTGCACATTTATAAAGTCTTTCAAATTCCGGGTAATGATTACACATGCTGAATTGTTAATTGCCGTATGATACTGGAAGGAATCTTCAAAGTCCTTCATGTCAGAAATTAATGCAAGGTCTATCTCTTCGCCACCAGACATGCATACTGTACTTATTGATCTTAATTTGTTTAGGGCTTGTATTGTTTTCTCTTTGCCTAGTTGTTTGCGTAATATATATTCAGTAGAAATATAACTCATTGTGCTTATTAAAATCTCAATTTCGCCTTTTTCTGCCTTTAAAAACAAGGCTTTTGCAAATTTAAAAAAAGGCGCTCTTTCCCCTAGCCAATCTAAAATAATATTCGTGTCTACGAAAACGGTATCCTTATTCATCTGTATTTTTCTTCGAAATATTGAGCTTGTTCCTCTTTATAATCTATGCCTTCTAAGTTTATAATCCCGCTCAACTCCTTTACAATGCTGGTTTTATCCTCCACAGGCTCCTTAAAATCTGGCATGATTCTAAGCAGAAGGTGTTCGATTAAGTGGGAGAGACTTACATTGTGTTCCCTTGCGTAGATTTTAGCGCGCTCAATAATTGCCTTGTCCAGGCTTAATGTTAGTTTAGTATTCATAATCCAAAATGTATGAGCAACAAAGATACGGTTTGGTTTCGGTAAAAATCAAGGGGCATGACGCAAGGAAAGTTGGTTCACAAAAAAAGCCCCCAATCAAACGAAAGGAGGCTTTTTTAAAAACAAACGGGTAAAAAGCGAAAAAAGAATATCGTGCTCTACCGTCTGAGCTACGCGCCGAAAGTTATGTTACTTGCGTCAGCGCGGTGGGACTCGAACCCACGACCCCGTCATCCGAATGAAGTATCTCTTTTCTACGACACCATTTGTTCAAACTTTTAATACCCAAATGCAAAGAGCAAATAACGCTAAACGTTGTAATGACATGTGCTACACACTGTTTTGTTCGATTAAAAATTGTCAGTGTGACAGGATTCGAACCTGCTCCTTCCCCAACCCTGGTCGGGGCTGCACTAGACCGAAGTAACGCTTAACTACGGCATCTTTATTTGGGCAAATTTCAAGGGCAATTGGCATGCAGTGTATTTTTTGTGTAGAAGTAACACTGCATTACGGCACCTTTTTTTCTTTATAGCCGGCGTGGCCTATCCACGCCGGCTTCCTGCACTATAAAGTCTATAATTCTATCGCATCAATCAGCGCTACGGCTGTTTCGCCGTTTTCCAGCGCGTCCAGTACTTCAAATACTTTATCTGACCATCCCGCAATAAGTGCCACACCCTGGTCTTGACGCAGGTCGAAAGGCGTATTCCCCAAACCAGCCAGGTCAAACAAATACAATTTCGCATCGGGCGCAACTTTCTTGCGGTAGTCCATCCATAACCCCATCAAGGTTTCATTGGTTCCCTGGCTGTTCCACAATTGACAATCGGTAAACAACATTACTTTATCCACTGCAACCTGGCGTTTCAACAAATCTGCGATCACCAAATGCCCATTCGTGCTGTACCCAACTTCTCCTTCACGACGGTAAAATTCCTGCACATTCGATAACACATTACGTCCTGGCAATTGAATCACTTTCCAGGTATCGCCAAACATCCCCGCGATCACATTCCGGCATTTCGATTTCAACAACATCCCCAGCATCAAGCCGATATCATAATTCAATACCTTGCTTTTAGCCGAAATTGACTTTTGCATCGAACCCGAAACGTCGCAGGCAACCACCACGGTCGTATCCATATCAAATCCGCGCAAATTCGCGGTACTCGCCATTACGGCATCTTCCAATGCCTGCATAACAGCCGCTGTTTTAGGCGAATCTACTTGAAATAACTCGCGGTAAGCCGCCAGGAATCGGAAAGGCAATTGTTTGGATTGCGCTACCTGTTTCGGATCGGCCAACTGCTTACATACTTTGTTCACGTGCGCACCGGAAATTTGCGCTTCCAGCATATTGCGCAGGTTACGCATCAGGGCCATATAGCCTAATTTGCCGGAGTCGATCAATTCCTGCCATTTTGCACGAAAAGCCGCTTTTTTTTCTGCCTCGTTAGCAAATTTTTGCTGCCCCAGGGCCGATAACTCGGTTTCCCAGGTGTACGGCGTTTCCAAAGTACCCGTCGCAATTTGATTAAAGATCGCTTGTTGGGCTGCATCTTTTGCCACCGGGTGCGTCAAAAACAAAGCATCACGCAATTTTACAGCAGTGCCATCGCGGTCATATTTGGCAAATTGGAACGCATCAAATTTATTGAAAGCCATCACAATGCCTTTCTGTACCTGCTTCGACAACCGATTCAATTGTTTGGCCCCATCGCGCTCATTTGCTTGTGCGTAAAAAGCCAACATTTCGGTAATTTCATCCGCACGCTGAATCACGCGGCCGATCAAACGGCTCAACAGATCATCCCCACGGTGTATTTTTGCCAACTCTATGGCCAACACCAGCGGAACAGAACGCAAGTGCATGCGCTCACGGGCATAAATGGCCAGTTTGGCTACAAATATTGGATCATTTTGGGCCACCAACGCACGCAAACGCAACAAGCGCTTATTCCCCGTTTCATAAAACTTGTCGCTCAAGGTAGCCGTAACGACCGCAGCGTACAATTCCTGCGCTGGCGTCATTTTATAAGCGGACGCTCCGGCATGGTTGATTGTTTTTGTTGGCGATTTTACTTTTTTGTTGAAAAACATGCGTGAAGTAGTGATGAGTGAGGAGTTGGTGGTTACTTTTAACATTTAGGACAAACCAAGCATCACGCTAAACGATGTACTGCTTAATTGCTTCGTTTGATGAAACAAAGATGGCGAGGGTGCTGCGCAATAGACTTGCGTAGTAGAAAAATTTGAGATAATTTTTTGAAAATATTTTTTTACTAAGAACTAAAACGTTGATTATCAATTAAATATTTAAAAATAAAAAATCATACTTAGCGCTATTGAGGCTATACTAACGCAACGTGGTTATGGAAATAGCTGGCTTCTAATCACAACAAATTTTTCACAACCAGTACATCCATCGCTTCAAAGACCATTTCGTCTTCGACTTTAAATTTTCCTTTGAGGTATTGTACGACTTTATCTTCGCGGGGGGTAACGACGCCATCGGCTAAAATGACATCCAGGCATTGATAAAACAGGGGCAAACGGGTTTGTTCGCGAATCGCTCCAATGGCGGCATTGATCAGCGCCGCCGGACTGCCCGCCGTTTCAAAATATCGCGTGACGGTTTCAATTAACACCGACGGATCATAACCAATAAAAATATTGCGGGTTTCCAGCGTTGTACGAAACGCAGCATTGCCGCGTGCGCCATCAATTTCATCGGCCCGACGACAGGCAAAAAGCACCGCGGCGCAGGCTTCGGCCTCATCGGTGATATGTAACTGTGTGGCCGCTGGGTTGGTGTGCAAAAAATCGTCGTGTTTGTTCATATCGGGATGAAAAGACTGGTAAAGACGCGTGGCTTTTGAATACTCAGTGCAAAAGTTGTAAATTTTTATTGAATTTTCTTCCCTTTATTAAAAACGCACCATTTGGCAGACCACAGATTCCCCAGATTCACACAGATTTTATATTTTAGGACACACTACTCGGACATGTTTCGCGCAGATGTTACACAGATGCATTTTCGCAGATGTTACACGGATTTTTCTGCGTAACATCTGCGCTTTTTTTCTGCGTAACATCTGCGCGAAATAAAAATGTCCATTAGTGTGATTTTAGAATAAAATCTGTGTGAATCTATGTAATCTGCGGTGCCCCTTTTACAACGAATCCCCCCTAATCTACCACGACTTTCAAAACCGCACTGCCTTTTTCCGAATTAAAACGCGCCAAATACATGCCTTTTTCGAGGTTGGCAACGCTCATTTCGAAGCGGGTACTGCCCGATAACAAATCTTCCTGGCGACAAATACGGCCGCTCAAATCCAGCAGTTCGAAGTGGGTCACTGCCTCCAACGAACGGTTAAAATCGAATACAAGTCCGGTGTGCGCTGGAATAGGATAGCTGCTGATGCCGATCGAATTGGACAACTCGCGGGTAGGTGAAGTTGCGTAAATTGAATCCAACCAGGAAATTCCATCCAAGTTCCATGCTTTTACGGTATCCGGTTTGAAATTCAAATCATACAACAAATGGTGCAAAGCGGTTACTGCAATATCCGCCTGTACGGGCGATTGGCGGCGAAGCGGTTGGTTTACACCGCTAATTTGGTAGCTGCCTGGATCCGGGCGGTTCTCCAATTTGCGCGGTGAAATGTTGTTACCGCTGGCGATCCACCAAATATGACGCTCTTGGTTGGAGTTGCCGCCGTGGCCAGTACCAATGCCGCCGTGGTCGGTGGTGATGAGGATCAACCAGTCTTCATTGGCGTAATTCGGGCGGCTGTATAAAGCATTCAGCACGCCACCAAGATGACCATCTGTTTTTTCTATGGCAGAAATATAAGCCGGATTGCTAGGATTGAACCCAGAAGCGTGGCCAGCAAGATCCACCGCATCGAAATAAACGAACAGAACGTCCAGATTTGGATTGGCCAATTGGGTTACCGCAGCGTTCTCTGTTGGCCCGCCTTGACCATCGGGTACTTTGAGTTTCAGGTTCCAGCCGTCGTTGTACACATCGTCCGACATTGGGGCCCATTCTGCGATTTGCACACAGTACAAATTGGGTTTGTACTCTTTCGCACGGGTGGGGAAATAAGGGTAATCGAAGTAATTGCTGCCGGAATAGGAGTTATTGGTAACACCGTGTTTCTGGTGGTACACACCAGTCATGATGCTCGACCAGGATGGACCAGAAACCGTGATGTCCAGATGCCAAGAGTCGAAAGTGTAAAACGCATTTTCCAACAATGCATCAATGTTAGGTGTCTTGGCTGTTTGCAAAGCATCAAAACGGGCACCGTCGATGCCGATTACCAATACTTTGCGGGGTTGTGTCGCGGTGGCAATCGCCAGGGCAAACAAAGTGATAACCAGGGTGCTGTAAATTTTTTTCATGAGAAAAGGTAAGAAGGTTGAAATGATCATGTTCGTATTTAAAACGCGTATTTAGCCACCAATTGACCGCGCTGGCGATAATAACCGGTGCGGTGCGGTCGCTCACGTACGCCGACATATTCGGTGGAAGGCGCATCTAACAAATTGGAGACTTCTACAAACAAAGAAAAATGCGCATTGAATAAGTACCCAACACTGAGGTCGAGCGAATAAAACTGGTCCTGGTACAAATCAAAATCAGTGCCTTTATGTACTAATTCGGGCTTGGTGCCGCCAATAGGTACAATGGAAGCCAGGTTCAATTCCTTCAAAAATGGCCCGGTATAATTGAGCGCGACCCGGGTGGTAATGCCGTATTTTTCGTAAAAAATGCCCAGGTTGTAAAGCAGTGGCGTTTGTCCACTCATCGCCTGTTCGCTGGGGCGCCCGGGCACCTGCATACGCGAGAGCGATAAAGCCAGGTTGGTATTGACTCCAAATCCGCTTAAAAAGCCCGGCAATGTTTCAAAACGCCGGTTAATCGTGAACTCTAAGCCCAACACATAAGACGTTTCTGCATTTACATACCGTTTAAAACCAATATCCTGAATGGGGTCGTACTCCTCGGTCGTTTTCAGGAAAATATGGTCGGTTACATACTTATAATAGGTGCCGATGGATACCATGCCTTTATTGCCCCAGAAATGCTCCCAGGCCAGGTCAAAATTGACAGAATAGGTAGGTCTCAACTGCGCATTGCCAAAGGTAAAATCCAGGTCTTCGTAGGAAATATTGGCAAAACCAGGCTTTGTTTCGGCAAAATTAGGCCGATGGAAGGTGCGCGAAACTGCAAAACGGATATTATCAAAAGGCCGTGGCGACCAGGTCAGGTTAAGCGAGGGTAAAATTGCCAAATAGGCCTGGTCGGTGGTGCGCTCCAAAGGCGGATAAAAATAGGTACTGCTGGCCGTGTCCAAGATAGCCACGGGCGAAAGCGTGTCAGAGGTTTGATACAGGCGGGTATGTTCAAAGCGCACACCACCCACCAAGGAAACATGTTTGCCTAATTTGGCTTCCGTCATCGCATATGCTGCGGTGGCATGTTCGGTATATTGGTATTTGGAGCCAGCCCACAACACATATTCCTGGTTGAGTTTGTTCATCGGGATATTGCGCAGGGTGTCACCCAAAGGCTGAATAAAATTATTCAACTGATCGTGGGTCAAAAAAGGCATAAAGGTGCCGGAATACGGTGTACCCAGTTCTGCCAGGAAATTATCGTCGGGATCAGGATAATTGGTTTTGGATTGGGTGAGCAAACGCGGCTTAGTTGGAAAATTCTGAAAATCAACCTGCCATTTGTGCACACTGAGTTCCCGGCCACCTATTTTATAACGGTATTTAAGGCCGCCAATGAGTTTTAGGTGGCTGTTTAGCGTGTAAGTCCAGTCATTCTGCACCACGATGGGGTCTTGCTCATGGGTGGTATTTAATTCTGAAATGGCCTGGTAAAAACTAAAATCAGCGGGGGTAAGCGGGCTGCCATCTACAAACTTGCCATAACGCGGTTGCACATTGCGGTAATGGTCGCCACGACCGTACGGATTATCCTTACCAATCAATTTGGTCAAAAACGCATTTGGATCATCTGCCTCGGCCGGATTGCCATACAAGTCGATAAAGTCGCGGTCATAAAACTGGAGCAGCGGACTGATATACACGACTGAAAAATAGCCGTTGCGTGGGTCGTTCTGGCTGTAGGGCACATTGCCGTATTCGAACTTATTATCGTAGGATGCCAGCTTGAACTTTGTTTGCAACCGGTCGCTGATGCGGTAGTTCATGTTCAGGTTGGCGCCTAAGAAACGGCTGCGCAATTTGCCATGGAGGTTGTGCAGGCGCACGCGGGATCCTGATCCTTCCGACCAGTTATAATTGGTTCGGTATTGGTATTTATCATTCACATTGAGGCCCATGATAAATACGGCACCCAGCGTGAGTTTATTGTTGGGTTTGAATTCCAAGGCCGCATTTAGGCCGGTTGTTTGGCGAAATCCGTCGTATTGTTTGAGTTTTAATTCAGAAATACCGTGGTTAAAAGGGCTTTCGTATTCCAGTTCGTAGGCGTGTTCGGCCCAGTTACGACCAAAATAGGAGCCGTTTATGACCGCGCTGAGCGTTTTTGATTTGTTGACAAAACCCAAAAGCGCACTGCCACTGCCGATGGGTTTGCCCGCCAAAGCACTGTAGCCCAGGCCCATCGAGAGTTTCATGGTATTGCGATCAACAGAAGAGCGGTTCAAAAAATTGACCACCCCACCAATGTTATCCCCTTCCAAATCGGGCGTAATGGTGCGATTGATGGTCACATAACTCAACAAATCGGATGGCATCACCTCAAATTGAAATACCCGCCGCGGGTCATTTTCGTCTGCTACCGGGAGTCGGTCGCCATTGAGCGTCACAGAAGTCCAATCGACGGGCGTACCACGCAGGTTGATGAGGCTACCTTCCCCATAACTGCGTTGCATGGCTACCCCGGCCGAGCGCCGCACAATTTCGGCGATGTTACGATCCGGGAGTTTTTCCATCGTTTCGGCTGAAATAACGGTGAGGTACGAATTGGACGATTTCATTAGGTTATTGGCCTTGAATTCGCTGCCAGTCGTAAGTTTTCCACTCACGGTCACGCCACCGAGGGTTGCAGCATTGTCTTGCAACACCAACATGCCCAAATCCAGCATCCCTTCAGCGGGAACCTGTACGATTTGTTCAAGGTCGGCAAAACCCAGGCAACGTACCACCAATTTTTGTGGTCCCGATGGCAAACCGGTCATTAAAAAACGGCCGTCTAATTCGGTAACGGTGCGCATTTTAAGGAGTTCAAAATGCAGGGTAGCACCAGGAAGTTGTTCATTTAATGAATTTAGTACCGTACCACGTACGCCCCCTTGCTGGGCCTTGATGTGGGAAAAAGAACAAAATAAAATCAGGGCGAGTAGCAAAATGCGCATAAGCAAGAAGTCGAAGAGCCGTTAAACCGGAAAATTTGGCAAATGTACGCTGTGGCGGGGGCGTGGTTGGTGGGTGGGGGTTTAAGCTTATATTAATTTCGCGGCCGGGTAGGGACAGGTCGCGACCTGTCTGCGGGGGATCGTAGGGACAGGTCGCGGGGTGTAGGGACAGGTCGCGACCTGTCCCTACCGCGGAAAAAAAAACGACATCATAGGTGGCGTTCCACAATATTTGTAGATTTGTGCGCTCAAAAACACTCCGACAATCCACAGCACTCAAAAAGCCGAAACTACCTACATCTGACAAGCATTATAATCAAGTTACAAAACTCACCATGCGGTATTTTTACTTTTTGTTGCCTTTAACCCTGAGCCTTCCTGTTGTGCTTGCTGCACAAGATTACCCTGCCAACCCGGAGCCCGGCGCCTGCTACATTCGCTGCCCCATTGAAGAAGTGAAAGAAATCGAAAAGGTAGTCACCACACCTGCCTACCACCAATTAAAGGTGGTTCCACCTGTATATAAAACCGTTGAAGAGCGCATTCTGGTAAAAGAAGCATCCAAACGCTTCGAATATGTGCCTGCAGTATACCGGGAAGTGGTAGACACCCTATTAGTGGAAGAACCAATCAGCAAAATCACCATTCATCCGGTCGTTACCCTGGATACCTTTGAGGTATTTGAGATTGAGCCTGCCTATTCCCGCTTTGAAGCGCGGCCACCTATTGCGGGCTGTACTTCCCCGAATCCTGCCGATTGTCAGGTGATTTGTTACGTGTCACACCCGGCAGTAACCAAAACAATCCCGGTCAAAAAGATCATTTCTCAACCAAATTATACCCGCCAAAAACAAATCGGGCGCTTCAAAACCGTACGCCGCCAAGTGATCCAAACACCGGCTACGGTGCGCGAGTACGATATTCCCGCCGAATATGCCACCGTTCAAAAACGGGTATTGGTAAAAGACGAAACGGTCGATTCTACCTTGGTAGCCCCGCAAACCCGAGAGGAAGTGTTCCTGGTGCGCGACAACAGTGCAAATGCAGAACCTTATGAGTGGCGCAAAATTGAGTGTAAACTACTCGATTACAATATTTTACCCATTTACTATAACCTCAACAGCGATCAACTGAGTGGCAAAGCAAAAGCCGTGATTGATGAGAAGTTGCTGGCCCTGATGGTAAAAATGCCCGAAATTCGGGTAGAGATCAATTCGCACACCGATGCGCGCTCTTCCGACGATTTCAACCTCGAACTTTCCAAGCGCCGCGCCAAAGCCGTGGTTGATTACCTGGTATCGAAAGGCATCAAGCGCTCGCGCATGGAATACCACGGATATGGCGAAACCCAACTGGTCAACCACTGCGGCAACGGCGTAAATTGCTCGGATGCAATGCACGCAAAAAACCGGAGAACAGAATTCCGGGTGCTGCCTCATTAAAATCGGAAATCGGAAATCATGTAATCAGATTCGGCAATCCGTTTACTGCCAAACCCGCACCGAATCCACTTGCACGCCAGCGATTTCGGACAAATATTGCATTGCCTTGTCTGTCTGTGGGTAACTGTTGAAATTGGATTTCCAGTCGGTTCCGTCTCTTAGGGTCAGGATGTATACCGGGAAATCGGTGGTACTGCCATTTCTATTCAGTAAGCGACCAGCATGCTCCAACTGCGCCACCTCGGTAAGCGGATAACTGCGCTCCTGAAAAGGGGTAATCATGTCGTTGAATACCACCCGATCGTTGTACACGAAAATACCATAATCGCTTACGAGTACAAAAGCAACGAATCCAAGGACCAGGAAAATGTTGCGCACACCAACCCAGCCGCGCTCCGGGTCGTAATGGTATTGTCGCGCAGCCATGATATTGATGGCTTCAAGGGTGTCTTGGCCGACCATGCGACGTACGAATGCTTCCATGGGGCCCTGCGCCGTGGCGAAAGCGAAAATAAGGGCTACAGAACACCAAATCGGCAAATCGGCTACCACGCGGTATGGCGTTGGACTAAAATAGTCGTTATAAGTCTGCGATAAAGCGTTAAAAGCATATCCAAGGACGATTGTACACAGTGGGAGCCAGGTAAAAAGGCCGACTAACAGCCAAACGGTACCTTTATTGTTTAGGCGATGCAGTGTTTCTTCGTCTAAGTGCGTGTCAATGTGTCTTGTTTTTGCTGGCGCATAACGGGCTAACAAAGCAATGGCCAAGGCGAAAAGCAGGTGAAATAGGATTTCGTGTAACATATTTTAGTTTTTCGTAACAGGCAAAAATGAGCCAACGCTAAAACAGCAGCATAGGGGCATGCCTTCAGGACGTACACTTAGAGATGCTTAAACACCACAATTTTACCCCAATAAATTTGCGGGGTATTGGGTACACGCACCTGCACGTAATACATGCCTGCGGGTAAGTCCGATACAGATACTGCTGAGGATGCGCTGCTTTTTTGGTATTTAACAAGCCTTCCTTGTGCATTCAACAGCGTGCATTCCAACAATTCGCCGGGATCGCCGGGCCAGGTCAGGTAAAAAGACGTGTTGGTTGGGTTGGGGAAAAGGGTCAAAACCAGGTTTTTACCACCTGGAATATCAATATCAGATACACTGCAATTATTAAAGGGGGTAGGGGTGGGGTGGAAAACGTGCCAGGTTTGCCCGATTACTGCCTGGGCCTGGGTTGCAGATCGAACACCTAAGCCTACCGTGTTTTCGGCAATTTGGCCGCAGTTTTGTTGTTGCCAAGTTTGGCCGCCATCGGAGGTGCCATAAATGCCGCCCGAATACCCGCAGGTCCAACCATGGAGGGAATCGGCAAATTGAATAAACCCAAAATTGCCTTCTACTTCCGGTACTGGTAGCCACTTTATTCCACCATCCAGGGTTTTAATCAGTCCTTTTTTGCCACAAACAAAGCCTTTTTGCGGACTGGTAAAAAACATGCTGGTGAAACCGGGCACCAATAAGGTATCGGTATATTGATTTACTTCCCAATTCAGCAGGTCTGTACTTTTTCCAAATCGAAATTTAGTAGTCGGCGTGCCTAGTTGATTAATCCCGGTAAAATAAACGCTGCCATTACCGGCGGGAAAAAAGTCGGTAATCAGGGTTACATTCAAGCTATAGTTGTTGGTCCAGGTTAATCCGCCGTTTTTTGTGACAAAAACGCCCTGATAATGAGCGGAGGCCACCCCTGTGCTATCATTGAGGCGTTCAACGGCGGTTATATCGGAACTCGGTTCCAGCGGATGGGCCGTCCATTGAACACCGCCATCATTGGTCCACAAGATTTCTTTGTAATAGGGCGAACCTGCTATCTTGACAACCACCATACCGTGCTGGGCATCGCTAAAGGATAGGGCCGAAATGGAGCGTGGTGGTCCGGGATAAGAAACGGTATCCCAATGACTGCCGCCATCGACACTTTTATACAAGTAATTTCCTTCAAATGCCCAGGCTTGTGTACTATCCAAATATTGGATTTGTTGAAATAAAGGTGGAGCCGGAAGCGTCATAGGTTTCCAGAAGTGCGGCGCATCTACCGCAACGTATTTACTAAATATATAAGATTGGGGCAAACAATCGCTTTTCGCAGCAAGTGTTACCTTGAAACAGCCCGCAGTGGTATAGTTATGTACAGGATTCTCTTCTGTACTGGTGGTTCCATCACCAAATTCCCACAAATAACTGGTGGCGTCTAAGGATTGGTTTAGAAACTGAAACGTCTTGCCATCACAAGAAAAATCAAATTTGGATGTTGGCTCCGGGCAAAGCAAGGAATCGCAATCCTTGTAACTATTCGCATCGTGGTAATAAATCCCTGAACTATCGCGTAAACAAATCAATTCACAGTGCCCGCCCTCAAAATCGCCATACCGGAAAAAACCAGCCTTCAAATCACCAATGCCATCTACCCAGATGTATGTATAAGGATAAGAAGGCGCTAACGCAGTGAGGGTCATTTTTTTGCGGGTACTGCCATCCAACAACGTGTAAACGCCTACTTCGGTGACCTTTAAATTTCCGAGGTCGCTCGTAAGGATGGTGTCTCCCAGGTTTTTAGAAAAATCATACATCAATACCTGATTGCTGCAGTTCACCAGGTTATAATACTTTCCTTCGTCGACACGTATAAAATACTTGATCGCTGGGGTCTGTATATCAACAAAACGCGACCATTTCAAGCCACAAAGCAACTCTGGGCCCTCGTAGCGCATGCTGGTGTTGAAATAACCAGACCCGATACAATCATATATATTACAAACATAAATGGTCCCATATTCCATGTTGGGTGCCGGAAAGGGCGCATATTGGGCTTTGAGTATTTGGCCGAACAGCAAAAAACTAAGTAGCAGTTGGTATTTCATCGGATGGTTTATTTTTTTGCAAAAATGCAGGTTCGCCTGCAAAAGGGCAACATAAGAATGGCCTTTGTGCGCAAACTTTACAAAAACACGCCCTTCGGTGCAGTTTCCATGTACCTATTTTATATAAAACATTTGACCTGCTTTAATCGCCTGTACGACATTGGCTGCTCCGAGGTACCCAAATTCCAACTTTTCTCCGCTGTAATCATCAAAATATTCAATTCTGAAGCGATGTAACCCTTTTTCAAGCGCGACTAAGCCTGTCCGACGGCGCAAACTGTGCGATCCGCCATTGTCTACCACCAAACGATCATCAATGTAAAGCCGGGAGCCGTCGTCGGACAAGGTAAAAAAGTCGTAAGCGCCAGTAGCAGGCATTTCATAAAACCCTTGATAAACCAAGGCAAAATGATCGGAACGTAACGCTTGTTTTTCAAGGTCGATTGTCGTGGTAACACCTGTTTTTTGCGCAGTAAGTGTTTTAAAATCGGGCAAATCTTCAAAATTGCCTTCGTAATAAGCGTATGTTACCCCGGGCTGCAAGGATTTAGCGGGCTTAAACGCTGGAAGGGGCCGCAATTTTTCATACGTTTTTTCAAAAACCCGACTGCGCGGCATCCCATCGCGGGTATAAAAGCGGGCTTTCACATTGGTGGTTTTGCGCAAAGTGATTGGGCCAGTATAAAGCGGTGCGTGGTCGTCGGGCGTTTTTCCATCCAGCGTGTACCGCAATTGCAATCCGGTATAGCCGTGGTTTAGCATGACCTGATGCTGATCGGTAAACTGTTGTTTTTCAGTAAAATCGAGGTGCAGGCTGATTTCTTCCAGATTTACCCGATAAATCAGTTCCAAACGATCGTTGGTGGCATCATAAATATGAAACATCAGGTGCGGCACATCCGTTTTGGAGGAGTCCATTTGCACATCGATAAAGGCGGCGCTGTGTTTGGATTTTATAACCGGCGACACCCGCAACGGGTTGAATTCGGCTTTTTCTATTTGGTTGATGCCTGCAAATTGCAGTTCGATGGCATCATAATCGAGTACGTTGCGCAGGCGACATACTTCCCCGTAATGCTGGTCGCCCGTGAGAAAAACCGTCTGTTCGGCCCCCGTTTTCCGAATGGTTTCGAACAAACGCGCTTTCGATTTTGGGAATTTATCCCAAGTTTCAGAACCGGCATCTTGATCCAGCAAAATTTGAAAACCGGAAACGAGGATGCGCAAATCGGCAGGAAGGCGCAATTGTTGTTCGAGCCACTGCCATTGTGTTTCGCCCAACACATCACCAGAGCCGTCTTGTTCATCCCGGTTGTAACGGCCATCGAGCATAATAATTTGCACCGAATGTTTGCCCACCGGAAATGAACGCGCATAATAAATACCTTCCTGATTGGCCGGTATCGTTTTTTCCAATTTCCAGAATTTGCGGAACATGGCCTTACTTTCCTTTTTAAAACGGTATTCTTTGCCCGCATCATTGAGGCCATAATCATGATCATCCCAGGTGGCCATGTAATCGCAACTTTTCAGCAGTTGTTGAAAGGCGGGTTTTGCGGCCAAAGTATCATAGCACAATTGAATAAATGCCGGGTCGTTCGGTGCATCTGCGTACACATTGTCGCCAATCCAGAGGGTTAAATCGGGTTTGGCCGAGATATAATGCGTGAGGGCGGGCGATGGCTCAAACTGCCGGTGACAAGCCAACACTGCAATGCGGTAAGTACCTGCAGGGGTGGCCGGAATTTGGGCAAATCCCTGGTATGCAAGCAACACCAAACCAGCGATCAAAATGGACAAACGAATCGACTGAGACATCATTTTATTTCTTTTAAGGAAAAAATGGCAAACAGGCGCACCATGTTACAGGACTATACTTGTGTAAAAAATGGCACGACGCTTTTTATGCACACAAATATACAGACACACCCGCGTTACCTGTTTGTCTCTGTTCAAGCGGCTTCAAAGCCCCTAAAAGGCACAAATTTTATTTTAAAAAAACATGATTTACCTTTTAAAATAAATGTATTGATACGAATATTTATCTGTTTAGAAATAAAATTTGTCTTAGATAGCTAAAGCAGCGCCATTTTATCCAGCCATAAATCTAACAATAAATTAATGCACCAACCGAACAGACACTGTACTTTTGACTGCTGCTCATCCGCAGCCAGCCCGGTATATGAAAAAGGTCAGTTTGTATTTGTTTTTAGGTTTTTATTTCCTTTTGTGCAATAATTGTCGGCACGGAAAGGATGCTGAAACCCTGTTTGTATTGCGTTCCCCTGAAGCGACCGGCGTGCAATTTTCCAATACGCTGTTTGAAACGACCAGTCTCAATATCGTCACCTTCGAGTATTTTTACAATGGCGCCGGAGTGGCCGTAGGCGATATCAATGGCGATGGGTTGCAGGATATTTATTTTTCGGGCAATATGGTGGAGGGCAAACTGTACCTCAATAAAGGCAATTTCCAATTTGAAGATATTACCGCAAAAGCGGGCATTTCCACCAAAAACCAGTGGGGTACAGGCGTGAGCATGGCCGATGTGAATGGGGATGGCCGATTGGATTTACTCCTTTGTTTTGCCGGACCGTACGCGCCCGAAACCCGGCAAAAAAAATTGTACCTGAACAACGGCGACTTGACCTTTACGGAAGCAGCCCAACAATATGGATTTACCGACCATGACCATACAACCCAGGCTGCCTGGATCGATTATGACCGCGATGGCGACCTGGATGTATTTTTCCTGAACAACATCACCGACGCGCTGGGGCCAAATGTGATTCGTCCGAAGCGCAACAACGGCGAAATAGCCAATACCGACCGCCTGTACCGCAATGATGGGGGGCATTTTACCGATGTTTCGAAAACGGCAGGCATCCTGCACGAAGGGTACGGATTGGGGGTGGCCATCGGCGATATCAACCAGGATGGCTGGCCAGATATCTATGTTTCAAACGATTATATATCGAACGATGTGCTGTATTTGAATAACCACGACGGCACCTTTACCGACCGTGCTGCGGATTGTTTGCGACACAGCAGTTACAATTCGATGGGGTGTGATTTGGCCGATTTTAACAACGACGGGTTGCTGGATCTTGTCGCCATGGATATGTTGCCGCCCGACCACTACCGGCGGAAAATGATGGTGGGCTCGATCAATTACAACCGTTTTCGATCGGAAGTATTGAGCGGTTATTTTCCTCAGTACATGCGCAACACCTTGCAACAGCAGCAGGGACTTTCGCCCGATGGTTTGCCCATTTTTAGTGAAATCGGGCAATTATCCGGGGTGGATGCGACCGATTGGAGTTGGAGTCCCTTGCTACAAGACCTTGATAATGATGGACTTAAAGACCTGGTAATTACCAATGGCTACCCCAGGGATATTACCAACCTGGATTTTGCCTCGTATCGCGCAAGTCCGAGCGCGGGTACAGGTGCGGGCGATGCGCAGGTGCGGGAGATGGTGCAAAAACTCAAAACCTTGGAAGGCGCCTATTTGCCCAATGTGGTGTTTCAAAACCAGGGAAATTTACAATTTACGGATCAATCGGCGGCGTGGGGATTTACCCAAAACTCCTTTTCGCATGGCGCTGCCTTAGCCGATTTGGACAATGATGGCGACCTGGATTATGTGGTGAATAATTCCTACGACAAGGCCTTTATTTATGAAAACAAGGCGCAACAACAGCGTAAAAACCACTTTTTGAGGCTGCAACTCGTTGGTCCGGGCGCGAATACACAAGGGCTGGGGGCAAAAATCTGGCTGTACCAAGCCTCAAACGTTCAATACCAGGAATTTTATCCAGTGCGGGGCTACCAATCGACCATCGAGCCCTTGGTGCATTTTGGTTTGGGCAAAAACGATCAAGTGGATTCCTTGCGGATTCAATGGCCCGATGGGGCCGTGCAGGTTTTGCGTCAAGTGGCGGCAGATCAATTACTTAAAATAAACTACACCGCCGACAAAACGGCAAGCGTCCTGCCCAAAGCGTCAAATGCCTTGTTCGAACCTCTTTCGGCCGCCCAAAGTGCTGATTTTGTGCACCAGGACCCACATTACAATGATTTTGCGGTGCAGCCCTTGTTGCCGAACAAGCAGTCGCAAGATGGTCCGTTGCTCTCCGTGGCCGATGTGAATGGAGATGGCCTGGATGATTTTTTCATTGGCGGGGCATTTCAGCAATCGGGGCAGGTTTTTATACAACAAAAAGACGGGCATTTTTCTGGACAGCCTATTGATATGGGCGCGTCGTTGGAAGAAGACCTGGGCAGTCTTTTTTTCGATGCGGATGGGGATGGCGATCAGGATTTATACGTTTGTAGCGGGAGCAATGAGTTTCCGGCAAATGCTGCATACTATCAGGATCGGCTGTACACCAACGATGGGCGCGGCAATTTCAACTTAAACACTGCTGCCTTACCCGAACTGCACACCAGCAAATCCTGCGTCACCGCTGCCGATTTCGACCGGGATGGGGACCAGGATTTGTTTGTGGGGGGCCGGTGTACGCCCGGGCGTTATCCAGAAGCGCCACCGAGTTATTTGCTGGAAAATACGGGCGGCCAATTTAGAGATATAACCGCCCAAAAAGCGCCAGAATTGGCCCGAATTGGCATGGTCACCGATGCACAATGGGCTGATTTGGATGCGGATGGCTGGCAGGACTTGGTTGTATTAGGCGAGTGGATGCCGATTTGTTTTTTCAAGAACCAGGCAGGTAAACTTAAAAACCAACCGACCAACAACGGCTTAGAACAAAGCACCGGCTGGTGGAACCGCTTGATTATAAACGATTTAGACCGCGATGGGGACTTAGATATGGTAGCGGGCAATTGGGGATTCAATTCGGTGTATCGCACCAGCCCGACGCAACCCATTTCCCTGTTTTTTGGCGATTTCGACGGAAACGGCCAGCCTGATCCCGTGGTGGTGTCCTATTTACAAAACCGCAGGGCGCCCATGGCTTTTCGCAATGACCTGTTGGGCTGGATCGCGCCGCTCAAAAAACAATTCACCGATTATGCCGCATATGCCAAAGCCGATTGGCCGGATTTTTTTCCAGGAAAACCTACCCAGGAAATAGCAGCCCAAACCTTTGCGAGTTGCTGGGTTGAAAACAGCGGGCAAGGTCGGTTTATCCTGCATGCCTTGCCCATCGAGGCACAAATGGCGCCCATTTTTGGCATATTAGCCGAGGATTTTAACGCCGATGGTTTTCCGGATTTGTTGCTGACGGGCAATACTACCGCCCCTAATTCGAATGCCGGACAAATAGACGCCCTGAACGGTTTATTGCTGATGGGTGGCCCGGCGCACACTTTTTTACCCAAAACAATACGCGAAAGCGGTTTTTATGTGCCTGGTGAGGGGCGGGATTTGGCGAAAGTTAAGACCGGGCGGCAGGAGATGTTGATTTTGGCTGGGCAGAATAATAGGCCTTTGTTGTGTTTTAAAACGCGGAAGTAACGGGAGACATCGGCGCGCATCTGATGTACGCAATGTTTATTGTTTATTGGTCTTTTTGACATTTCCGCGAGGATTCCGCCCGTATTTTAAATCCTTTTATTTTTGATATCAATCGGTATCCTATTGTTATTTGTCCTTACCTACCGCACCAACACCAACTTACCCGATTGTTTACCCGCAGTAGCCTTCCCCAAAGCATCCACACACTGAAACTGCAACTGATAAAAATACATGCCCGCCGGCAAATGCAGGACATCCGAACCTATTTGATCCGCCCCCGAAAGCACTACTAGGGAACGGCCCGAAAAATCAAAAATTTCAAGTTTTTGCAAGGTAATCCCTGCGTTAGGCAGGATTTGGATCGGACTAAACGGGGTGGTCTCCGCAATCAATTGCGGATTGGGCAGACTTACATCACAGGCACAATCCGTCGTTTTTACCGAAAAATGTTGGGTAAAATCATAACAGGCAAATTGACTCACCACGGAATACGTCCCAGCCTGGGAAATGGTTTGTGTGCTGTTTTGCTGTTGATTATTCCAAACATAGCCCTTCGCCTCAGACATTCCACCCAAAAGCAGGCTCATTCCGATACAAAAAGCGGTATCCAGGCTGCTGGAGACAACCGATGGAACCGCGCAAGGTGTCACCTCCACATCGTCAATATAATAGTACACTTTGGGCGCATCTTGCTCGTCGACCAAAATACGGGTCATGGCTGCATCGTCCTGAAAATTGCCGATCAGGATGTATTGTTCTCCGCCCTTGGCGCGGTAAGTACCTGAAATGGTCGTCCATTCAGTCTGATTTTTGAGGATATTCCCCACCGGGTTTTGAATATGAGACGTAACCTGGTACAAGCGCTCATTGATAAAAGGAAGGGTAGAAAAATATAGCCCCAATCCATCCGTGGCATGGCTGGAACTTTCGGCCAAACTCACCTTGAATTTGACTTCATACACAACATCCGCTTCCAAAGGGGCCAAAAGGGGCGCGGCCAAGTACTCGCGGTACACCGGATTGCCGGGAATAATGGGTATCCAGAGCCGAATACCGGTATAAGCATTGCCCGAAGCCGGAATTTGTTCGCCCAGGTCATTGATGGGCACACCTGCGCCATGATCTGGTTCCGCGCAGCGATGGAAATAATCGGTCGAATTGTTGTTGGGTGAGTCCCAGGCAACCGTTTGTTGAATTTGTCCGGGGTAAGGTGGGCAATTGTGATAAGCCTCGAATCCGGGGTTAGGTGCCAAATTTTGCGCATTTAAAGACAAAAAAGGCAAACAAAGCACCCAAATCAAGATCAGGAACCTATTTCCGCGGATCATTAAACGGCAAGGCTTCGTCTTTGGGTATTTCGGTGCGGGACAGGTAACGAATTTCATAACGGGATTGATTTGCGCCGCCGAAAATGGGTGATTTGATCTTTTTAAGCACCATGCGCCGTTGGTTGAGTTCCAAAATTTTAAAGCCAAATTCGTCGCCACCCTGGGTCGAACGCATGCTCAAGGAATCTACCGGATGAAACACAAAAAAATAACTTCGAAAAGAACCGTGTTTAATTTCCTTCATCAGGCCGTCCTGCGTGTACACATACGTAGCCCAATCGCGCCCTTCCTGGGTTTGGTTGTAATCAAAACCGTTGTAATAACTATACGTCGAATCGACTTTCCAGGCGCCGATCAAATCCTGTTGTTTAAATTCCTTTTTACAACTGCTCAGACCAATAAAGACGAAGGTGGCAAGTACAAAAAATCGCATAACGCATTGGGTTAAAAGCAACAGTTTCAGGCACATCCGAAGATACGCCTGAAACCGTTACTGTAATAGCATTTTATGAAAAATCAACAACAAACGCCGTTTAGTAGCCCGAATTTTGGGTCAAAACGCCATTGGACAGGTCGATTTGTGCTTGTGGAATGGCAAAGAAGTAGTGTTTTGGACGCTGGAAAGTACGCGCTGGCTTGAATTGGCCACGGTCTTTGGCGTAGTGTGCAACCAAGTCGATGATACCCGCTTTGTCCCAACGCATCAAGTCGATGTGGCGCTGAATTTCACCCGCCAATTCTACACGACGCTCGTGGATCAAATCGCTCATTTTGCAATTGCTTTTTGCAGCCAATCCGGCACGTGCGCGTACGGCATTGATTTCAGTATCACCGTTTTGATTCGAACGGATTTTTGCTTCTGCGACCAACAAATACACATCGGCAGCACGCAACAAAGGCACGTTTTGGTTTTCATCCAAACCGCCGCTTGGGCGCCAAGAGGCAAATTTGCGGAAGTGGTAATTGGTTTGTGACAAACCCGCTACATATTCTGTTGGACCGTCAGAACCACCCAAATCAACAATATCACCGAGTTTGAATACCGTAGCGTTCAAACGTGGGTCATTCGGCTCGAATTCATCAACCAAATCCTGGATCGGCTCATGGAAATCCCAACCGCCCCATGGACGTGGCGTGGTGTAGATTTCGTATTCGCATACGTTCCAGCCTTCCAAAGACTGCACCGCGAACAACATTTCCGGGTTGTTTTCGGTAGCAATGGTGAAGTTATCGGAAAAATTGGCAGCCAAAGGATAGGGTCCGCTGATTACTTTCTGACCGGCAGTGATGGCGTCGGCAAATTTCTCCCAGTGTACATACAATTTAGCCAGGAAACCATTGGCAGCACCGCTTGTTGGGCGACCAATGTTTGCTGCATCATACGTAGCAGGCAATACGCGCGCTGCTTCTTTCCAATCGGCTTCCATAAATGCGCGGAACTCGTCAACCGTCGGTTTAGGCTTGTTGAAGTTGTTGTCGCGGTAGTCCGTTTCGGTGATGATCGGCAATGCACCGTACACCACGTGTTGTGTCCACATCGCAAATGCGCGCATGAAGTGTGCTTCGCCCAGGATGCGGCTTTTCAAGGCAGCGTCCATATCGATGTTCGGCACATTCAACAAGATCGCGTTGGCGCGGTTGATGATTTCGTATTTGCGGGTGTAACTGAAAGACAACTGGTCGTTGCTTGCGTCAAACGTGAATTCTTCGATGGCCTGGTCTTCGCCGTGGTCACCAGCGCGCCAGAAGTCATCCGAGCAAATATCAAAAGTTTGCTCGTTGTGGCCGAAGTAGTCTTCGTCGTCGAGTGGCTCATACAAGGCATTGGCAGCAGCAACGGCATCGTCGGCATTGCGCCAGAATTGGTCAGAAGTAGGCTGACCGAAAGGGGCAGTTTCCAAAAAATCTTTGGAGCAGGCAGTCAGGAATATTCCAAAAACTACCAAAATAGACAAGAATGATCTCATTGTTTGATCAATTTTTATGTAAAAGTTAGGTTTACGTGTTAATTAGAAAGTAACCGAAGTGCCGAAAATGAAGGTACGCGCCTGTGGGTATTGTGCGTAATCTACATTTGCCTGGCGGTTACCGTCTACATAACCCAACTCTGGGTCGATGCCCGAGTAAGAAGTAAAGGTAAATACGTTTTGGCCGGTGATGTAGAAGCGCCATTTAGCCACTTGCATTCTGTCGGTCAGTGCTGCTGGCAAAGTGTAGCCGATGGTCAGGTTTTTCAAACGCAGGAAATCGCCTTTTTCCAGGAACAAATCGGAAGTGCGGTGGTTCAGGTTGTTGCGTTTGGTAGTCATACGCGGAATTTCATTGCTGGTACCCGCGCCATTCCAACGGTTCATGGTTTCTGCATACATATTGAACGGGTAGGTTGGGTCGATACCCTGCATGCGGTCGGCATTGTAGATATCCACACCGCCTACACCCACGAAAAACAGGGTAAAGTCAAATCCTTTATAAGCAGCAGTCGCATTTACACCATATGTGATTTTCGGGAACGGGCTACCTAGGATCTTGCGGTCGTCGCTGTTAATTACGCCATCGCCATTCAAATCGACAAAACGCACATCACCAGGCTGGATCAAACCTTGTTCTCTTCTTGGATCGTTTTTGATGTTGGCATCACCGGCCACTTCTTCCGCAGTCTGGTACAAACCATTGGTCTCGTAGCCATAGAAGGTACCGATTGCTTCGCCTACATACGAGCGCGCGATCTCCTGGTTTGGACGGCCATAGAACGTAGAAGACAGGAATTTGCGGTCACCGAGGCTTACTACTTCATTTTGGATGAAAGAAGCATTACCCCCGATGCGATAGGTAAAGTCGCCGGTTGTTTTCTGGTAAGACAATTCAATTTCCAAACCTTTGTTGCGTACCGAACCGATGTTTTGGTCGGGAATGGTCGCGCGGCCGATGGTACCCAGGGTTGGCGGCGCGAGCAACATATTTTCTGTGTTCTTGATAAAATAGCCCACCGTTGCCAGTACGCGGTTTTCAAACAAACCCAAATCGAACCCGAAATCGGTCATATCAGCTGTTTCCCATGAAATATCCTGGTTGGGGATACGAGAAAGACTTGCGCCAGTTGCTTGGGTGTTGCCAAATGAATAACGACGCGTGCTGTTGATAAGGGCGAGGTATTGGAAAGGCGATACTTCCTGGTTGCCCAAACGGCCCCAGCCCGCATTTACTTTCAAGAAACTTACCAAGCCTTTGTCGTTGAACCAAGATTCGCGCGAAATTTTCCAGCCTGCAGAGAAGGCCGGGAAGTTGCCCCAGCGGTTGCCGGCAGCAAAACGGGAGGTTCCATCACGGCGGATGGTTGCAGACAACAGGTATTTGTCGTCATAAGCGTAATTCAAACGCGCGAAATACGATTGCAGGTTTACGTTTTGCTTGGTACCGCTCACAAAATCAAGCGTACGGCCAGAGTCGAATACACGCTGTTGGTTGTCTTCATTTGCATAATCATCTTTACCGGCAGCAAAACCATCAGTGCGGAAAGACTGTGCGGTAAGACCGCCCAACAATTTCACTTTATGCAATTTAGCAAACGTCTTTTCGTAATTCAGGAAGTACTCGCTCAGGAGGGAGTAGTTTTCAGAATAGGTACGGGTAAGGTCGTTTACGGTATTTTGACGGATTTGGTTGGTTACTTTCACCGAGTATTCGTCGCGGTCATATACCGTTCCGTCTATCGCGAAATTGGCTTTGAATTTCAAGCCGTCCAGGATGCGGATTTCAGCAAAAATATTGCCGAGTACGCGGTGGCGGGTTTCTTCATCATCTTCCGTATCGGCAGTGAAAACCGGGTTGTTGATGTCGCCAAATTCGCCGCTCACTTGAGAAGTGCTGTAATTGCCATCGGCCAATTTAACAGGCAAACCCGGGTGGAAACGGATCGCACTCCACAAAATACCGCTTTGTGCAGAAGAAGTATTCAAGAAATTGCCCGATTGGCGGGTCAATTGCAAGTTTTCGCCAATGGTCAACCACTTATTGATTTTGTGGTCGGAATTGATGCGCACATAATAACGGTTGTAGTTGGTGTTTTTCATCATACCTTCTTCCCGGAAGTAACCGCCGGAAATGGCAAATGCAGAACGCTGGCTACCGCCGCGGATGGTCAGGTCAATGTTGCTCGTGCGGCCTTTGCCCAGCAGTTCGTCCTGCCAGTCGGTCTTTTGCGTTTGATATTGCGCATCTTCCCAGATTGGGTTTACGGCGATACCGTCGTTTGTGTAGCGTTCGCGTTTCAATTCGGCCAATTGTGGCGCAGTCAAAACGTCGATGGTTTTCACAGGGCTGGAAGTACCGGTAAATGAATTGAGGGTTACCGCCAGTTTTTCATTGAATTTACCGCGTTTAGTGGTGATGATCACCACACCATTGGCAGCGCGCAAACCATAAATCGCAGCCGTAGAAGCGTCTTTCAACACCTCAATAGATTCGATGTCATTGGGGTTCACGTCGTTGATGCCACCAGAAGGCACCCCGTCAATAACCACCAACGGGTCAGCATTGTTGACGGTACCAGTACCGCGTACCCGGATAGAACCGCCATCGCCAGGCGCACCACCATTGCGCACCACCGTAACGCCAGCGGCACGACCCTGAAGGGACTGCGATGCACCAGCAACCGGCAAGTTTTGCAAATCAGATCCTTTTACGGAAGAAATGGAACCGGTTACTTCACTTTTGCTTTGTGTACCGTAACCTACCACGACCACCTGCGTCAAACCAAGCGCATTGGAAACCATGGAAAAGTCGATAGAACGCTGGGTGCCCACACCGATGCTTTGGGCTTGGTAACCCAAATAACTGCATTCAAGGGTAGCAGCCTCGGAAGGTACTTCTACGGTAAATGCGCCCGTGTTGTCGGTAATCGCGCCTTTTTTAGTTTCGGCTACCTGAACGGTAGCGCCTACCAAAGGCTCCTTGGTTGTGCCGTCGGTAACGGTGCCTTTTACCGTGATTTGTGCAAATGCAACCGTGGCTGAAGCAAAGCAAACAAGCAATGTCAGGCATAGATTGCGCATTGTAAGTATTCTATTCATAATGAAAGAGCAATGATTTAAAATAAGAAACGGGTGAAAGGATACAAATGAAATGGCCGAATAGCGGGGAGCGAACGTAGTTCTTTGAAATTTATACATTATTGAATGCAAAGAAAGTTTACTATTGCAAATGAAAGACATAGTTGTTGTTAAGTTATTGTTAACAAGATGCTTCAATGCCTTAATGTGCCTCATTCCATAGATTTTAGGCAAAAAATTGGGTTTACATAAAATTTAAACACAATTCTTTTGAAATTTTCTTTAAGGGAAATTTTTATGTGGTTTTATATTTTTAATTTATGGGATATGATCTGCCTGTAAAACCCTGCCGCAGCTTGGTTGGCATGCCCTATTTTATAAAATCTGTGTTTCCTAAACATAACTTAATGGTATCCATTGGCAAAGCCTGTCTTTTGGAATTACCTTTGTGGCGTTTTACGTAAATACAACACATGAAAATTGAACCGAGTTACCTGATTCACCGAATCGGGCCGAAAATCAGAGACCTGCGCAAAGAAAAAGGCATCCTGTTATCCGATGTGTCAGAAGCGACCGGCATCAGTTCCCCGATGGTTTCCAAAATTGAAAATGGCCGGGTTGTACCGACTTTACAATCCTTACTGAGCCTGCTCAATGTATTGGAAGTTGAACCTGAAGTGTTTTTTGCCGAAATTAACGGCGAACCGGAGTTTTCCAGCTTTCTGCATTTGAAAAAGGGCGATTATAAGCATTATGTAAAAGAAGAAACGGCCATCGGATTCTACTACCAGTCTATTTTAGAAAGAACCCTCGACGGCTTTTCATTTCAGGTTTCGCATATTACCCTGCAACCGGGCAACACGCGTCCGAAAGTTTGTACCGATGCTTTTGAACTCCTGTATGTAATCAAAGGGGAAATGCACTTTTACCTGAACGATGAAAGCCTGCTGCTGAAAGAAGGCGAATCGCTGTTTTTTGATGGCAATATTCCACACGTACCACTGAATAAAACGGCAGAAGAGGTTACCTATGTAGTGACCTATTTTTTCGGAAATAAGTAATTCCGCGCGGCTGTTACCCGATAAAAGCGCACAGGCACCAGATTCCATCGTACCTTTACAGGATGGAATCGAACGCGTTGCGCACCAAAGCCCTGACCAACCTGGGTATCCCTGCCTTGAATGAAATGCAGGAAAAAGCATTAGAAGTAATTGAAAACCAACGAGATACGCTTTTGTTGTCGCCCACAGGTTCGGGCAAAACACTGGCCTTTCTATTGCCCGTTTTACTGCGCATGCGTACGGATGTGGCTGGGGTGCAATGCCTCATTTTGTCCCCCACCCGCGAATTAGCCATTCAAATTGAAAAGGTTTGGCAACAAATGGCCACCGGTTTTAAGGTAAATACCTGTTATGGCGGCCACTCCATGCCCACGGAAATCAAAAACCTGAGCCAGCCACCAGCCCTGCTCATTGGTACGCCCGGACGTATCCTCGACCATATTACCCGACAAACCTTTGACCTGACAAGCATCACCAGCCTGGTGCTCGATGAGTTCGATAAATCGCTGGCCCTCGGCTTTCAGGAACAAATGGGCGATATCATCAAGCATTTGCCCGCCCTCGAAAAACGTATCCTGGCCTCCGCTACCAACAAACTGGTGATTCCTAAATTTATGGGCATTACAGCGCCCTATATCCTCAATTTCACAGGCGCACAGGCGAAATCGACCGACGGATTGTTGCTGAAACGCATTACGGCTACCCTCGAAGAAAAAGACCAGCGCCTGCTTGAATTGCTGTGCTATATTGGCGACAATGCCACCCTCATTTTTTGTAATACCCGCGAATCCTCCGAGCAAACCAATGCGTTTCTCAACAGTAAAGGTATTGCCAGTGCGTTTTTTCACGGCGGTATGGAGCAAATTGAACGCGAAAAAGCCCTGATTCGATTCCGAAATGGCAGTACCGTGTTTTTAGTCGCCTCCGATTTGGCCGCCCGCGGACTGGATATTCCGGACGTTAAATATGTGATCCATTACGAGTTGCCGTCCAAGAAAGACGATTTTATCCACCGTAATGGCCGCACCGCACGCATGTTTGCCGAAGGCACTGCCTTTTTGCTGCTTTCCGAAGGAGCCGAATTACCACCCTATCTGACCGAAAAACTCGAATTTTTCGATATTCCGGCCAACAATCCCCGACCGCCAGCCCCCCATTTTGCTACCTTGTACATCAGTGGCGGCAAAAAAGACAAACTAAGCAAAATAGATATCGTAGGCTTCCTGTGCCAAAAAGGCCAACTCGATAAAGCCGAGATTGGCAAAATCGAACTCATGGATTTCATGTCTTTCGTAGCGGTAGCCGCTGAAAAGGCCGATGCAGTCGTAAAGTTGGTGCAAATGGAAAAAATGAAAGGAAAAAAATACAAAATTGGCGTGGCGAAGTAATTGACTGGTTGAAAATGGACCGTTGAAAATTTTTCAGTTGAATATCACTTGTTCGATAACACGGAATCAACCGAAAATTATCAACTTTGTCTCACCTTAACCTTGTTTTGCAACAGGCCTAATGAATTGGGCACGTTCAAAATGTCAATGATCAACTGTCAATTGTCAACCAAATCATGGAACGAATTAGTGTTTTTGATATATTTAAAATTGGTATTGGCCCGTCTAGTTCGCATACAATGGGGCCATGGCGGGCTGCCCAACGTTTTTTAAATGAAATTAAACTAGACCAGGTCGAATCCGTGCAAGTAGAACTGTACGGTTCTTTGGCCAAAACAGGACGCGGCCATGGTACCGATATTGCCGTGCAATTGGGCCTGAATGGCGATGATCCGGTGAGTATTCCGGTAGATGAAGTAACGCCCACCATCGAAAAAATTCAAAAGACTTGCAAAATACGGCTGGCGGGTAAAAAAGAAATTGATTTTAATCCAGAACACCATATTGTGTTCCACATGGATTATGCGTTGCCGTATCATGCCAACGGCCTTACCTTTCGGGCCTTTTACCACGATGGTACGGGTGCTTCCCATACTTATTATTCGATTGGTGGCGGATTTGTGGTAAAGGAAGGGGATGAGCATTTATCATCGGAAATTAACCTGCCTTATCCGATTGAAAAAGCCGAGGATTTGTCTGCTTTCTGTTCAAAATTGAATAAAACCATCCCAGAGATTGTGTTTGCCAACGAATTGATGTGGCGCTCGCCGGAAGCAATTCGGATGGGGCTGCTCAATATTTGGGAGGTGATGAAATTGTGTATTTACAAGGGCTGCCACACCACCGGCACCTTACCAGGAGGCTTGGAGGTTACACGCCGGGCACATCCGATGAGTTCCAAGTTGTTGGGCACCCGAACTTACCGCAATGTGGATGATTGGATGATGCAAATTAGTCGAGGTGGACATACCTTCCAACAGATCTTAAAATGGGTGAGTTGTTTTGCACTGGCAGTCAACGAAGAAAATGCGGCGTTTAGTCGGGTGGTGACAGCACCAACCAATGGCGCGGCAGGGGTCATTCCTGCAGTACTGATGTATCACGTTTGTTTCAGCGAAAATTTTAACGGCGATGACGATATCGTTCGTTTTTTATTGACAGCGGGCGAATTGGGTAGCTTATTTAAAAAAGGCGCTACCATTTCTGCCGCAATGGGTGGCTGTCAGGCTGAAATTGGCGTTTCGTCGGCCATGGCGGCAGCGGCGCTCACCGAATGCCTCGGCGGAACCCCCGAACAAGTACAAATGGCCGCCGAAATTGCCATGGAACATCACCTCGGCATGACCTGCGACCCCATCGGCGGTTTAGTGCAAATTCCATGTATCGAACGCAATACCATGGGCGCAATCAAGGCGATTACAGCCAGTCAGATCGCCCTGGAAAGCGACCCAAGTAAAGCAAAAGTGAGCCTGGATACCGTCATTCGTACCATGAAAGAGACGGCAGCAGATATGAATACCAAATACAAAGAAACCGCCGATGGAGGCTTGGCCTTGCATATTTCGGTGAATTTGGCGGAGTGTTAAATTTTTGGAGCCATGTAGAGGGAAGGGTTCCACGGAGGAGCTCGGAGGTATGGAGTTGCGCGGAGAAAAGGGGTTCCACGGAGAATCTCGGAGGTATGGAGTTACGCGGAGGTTTTCATTTTTAGGAGGGGATTATTTTTGTGTTGAGTTAGCGATTTTTAGTACAATTCACTAAAAATCAATAAGTTAAAACAAATCAAAAAAACTCTGTGCAACTCCATACCTCCGAGATCCTCCGTGGAACTCCCCTCTACGCGGAACCTTTCTCCCAAAATCCAAGTTTAGAAGTAGAAGAATTGAATATGCAAACTGGAACCGTTATAAAATCTACCGGAAGTTGGTACGATGTACGCATGGATGCAATTGCTCCCGAAACGGGCCCTGGTATCGTGTACAAATGCCGCATTATCGGCAAATTCCGCCTCGACAATATCCAACTCACCAACCCGGTAGCAGTCGGAGATCGGGTATCCGTTGAAACCAACGATGATGCCGGAGAAGGACTGATCAAAAAAATACTGCCCCGCGTCAATTATGTCGTGCGCGCCTCCCCGCGCCGCAAACACGACCTGCACCTGCTGGCAGCCAACATCGACCAGGCGGTACTCATTGTAACCATCGTAAACCCCACCGTAAAACCCGGATTCATCGATCGTTTCCTCATCATGACCGAGCGCCACGAAATCCCCGTGACCATCGTATTCAATAAAATGGACTTATGCGATGAGGAGGATCTGGCCCTTTTCATGGAAATGCGGGAGGTGTATGAAAAAATCGGCTATCAGGTATTGGCCACCTCCGTGTTGGAGCAACGCGGATTGCAGGCCTTGCGCGACACCCTCGTGGGCAAAACCACCCTCGTCAGCGGCCAGTCGGGCGTAGGTAAAAGCAGCCTCGTCAATGCCATTCAGCCGCAAATGGACCTGCGTACCAACGAAATCAGCGATTATTCGGGCAAAGGCCAGCACACCACCACCTTCGCCGAAATGTTCGAACTCGATTTTGGCGGCCGTATTATCGACACACCGGGTATTAAAACCTTGGGTTTCAATGATAAAGATTCGCACAACATCGCCCACAGCTTCCGGGAGTTTTTTGCCCTTTCCAGCAAATGCCGCTTCAGTAGTTCCTGCCTGCACCGCAACGAACCCGGTTGCGCCGTACATGAAGCGCTGCGCAACGGCGAAGTGAGCGAACTGCGCTTTAGCAATTATTTAGGCATTCTGGATGAGGTAGAATCCCAAAATTATTGGGAAAAGGATAAGCGGGTGAATTAAAGGGGGCGCTAAATCCGTATCTGGAAAACGGTTGTTAAAATTGTAAAATGTTGGCATACAGGCTATCCGTTATTCAGGATTGCACTCAAACCCGTATTTTTACCTAAGAGCCTGTAAAAAATTATATTTTCGATTAATATGACAAGGGTTTTTTAGCCAGACTAGGCGCTTTTTGCAGGCGTAATGGGACTAGTTACGGCGAAAAAAAGGAACGACGTATGGCAAAAAAAGACTGTCATATTAGCGAAAAATATAAATTTTTACAGGCTCTAAGTATCCTTAAAACTATAACCGCTCCATCATGAAGCCACTTTATTCGCTATCCCTCGCCATTTTATTACTGTTTTGCCATTGTTCGAAACAGTATAACCTGTCCATCACTTGCCCACCGCCGCAAACCATTGAAATTCCAGACTCCACGTATATCCTGAGCGAAACGGATTTTCAAGCGCCCTACATTGCTGGCAATTGTGAATTAAATGGGTACTGGTACAGTTTAGGCGATTATCCTGTTATTGGATTGGGTAAAAACACGCTCAACTACCTCGCAACCGATAGTTGCGGCAATTCAGCAACCTGTCAAATCGAAGTAAATGCAGTCTTAAAACTGCCCGATTTTAGGAATAAATGGATTGGAATCTACACCGGATACCGCGATTGCTCCACCCTAAACGTCCCCCAGGATCATCCCGACCAAAATATGACCGTCACCATTACGAAGGGCCCTGGTCCTTATGAACTAAAAGTACAAGACGATATTGTCCCGGTCGACCTCAATGGAACATACGCTTTTGCCCCCCTGAATGGCTATTTCATGTATTATATGGGTTTTAATAGCGATACTCTGTACGTGTATCAACAATGGGGCACCGCAAATGCCGTCGAAACGTGTAATTTTGTGGGTAAGAAAAATTAGAACCCACTTATGTTATCCAACCAAATCAGTGCCTTTGAATACGTTTCAATCCTGGTTTCCATCATTTTAGGCTTGGGCATCACCCAAATCCTGTCCGTGGTATCTGATTTGGTATTTGACACCCCAAAGGTAAAATTTTACTTCCCACACACGGTTTGGATAGTATTCCTCCTGTTTTTACACATCCAGGATTGGTTTATTACCTATAAATTGAAAGACATTCCGGTTTGGTATTTGCCCGAATTATTTTTCATTTTGTCTTATCCCGTGGTATTATTTGTGCTTTCCAAGGTAATTACGCCCCAGGAAGATGATGTAGACCGTACGGATTTGAAGGCCTATTATTACCGACGTTATCCTACCATCTTTGGCCTGATGGGCGGGAGCGTATTGTTGTCTATTTTGTTCAATGCCTATTTATTGAAACTTTCATTAATCGAACAATGGCCACTCGCGGTTTTCCTGGCATTGTTACTTGGCTTGATGCGCTTTAAAACCCAAAAAGAAGCCGTACATATTGCATTGGCTACGCTTTTGATCCTCGGCGTGGGCGCGGCGATTTGGTTGGAGCGCTTTAATTGGGTAATTCGTTGATTTTAATCACCGCTGGCGCGCGGTTCCAATTGCTAGCGCGGGGTTCCACCCCGTGCTCCGATCATTCGGGCTCTACCCGAGCCAACAAAAACACATAATCGTAAGATTATCAATTATATAGCAGCAATACTGACGCTGTAAAAATAGCCAGAAATTTTAGGGGTAGAACCCCAAAGATAGGAACACGGGGTGGAACCCCGCGCTAGCGAGGTGGTAAACCTAAAGAATTGAAACCCTGCTCTAGCCTGGAATCCCCACACAAGCCAGTAGAACCCAAACCTTTAAATTTCGAAATTCCGTGTTCGATATTCGATATTCTACACCACTTCCATCACCGTCCCGCACTTCCCGCAAGTCCGCAGCGCTTCATCCGCCATATAGGTGCCGATCGCTTCTTTAATCTGGGTGCCAATATCTTTTAAAGGAAAACTTGCCTCGTGCAGCGGATTGCCGCATTTTTCGCAAAACCACATCAATTTATCCATTTCACCTGGGTTGCGCGGGCGCTCCAGCACCAAACCCACCGTACCGGCCGGACGTTGCGGCGAATGCGGCACACGCGCTGGCAACAAAAACATCTCGCCCTCGCGGATGTCAATGGTTTCCGGCTGCCCCTGCTCATTGATGATTTTTACCTGAATATCGCCTTCCAACTGGTAAAACAGTTCTTCGCCATCTTCCCAGTGGTAGTCTTTGCGACCATTAGGTCCCCCCACAATCATCACGATAAAATCGGCATTATCAATATAAATCTGCTTGTTGCCCACCGGGGGCTTCAACAAATGACGGTTTTCGTCGATCCAGGCCTGGAGATTGAATGGTTTGGCAATTGGCATAAGGCATCAAAGTTGGTGAATTCGAACAGCAAATGTATTGGTTTAGGGCAAAAAATACTACGTTTTACTCCGCAAGCGAATAATCGGACAAATCATTTCCTCCAGCGAAATACCGCCGTGTTGGAACGTGTTGCGGTAGTAATTGTAAAAGTGGTTGTAGTTGTTCGGGTACAAGAAAAAATAGTCTTCCTTGGCAAAGATAAACGTAGAACTCAAATTCGGCCGGGGCAATCCTGCCTGTTTCGGGTCGCGAATTTCCAGCACGTCCTTGCGTTCGTATTGCAGGTTTCGACCTACTTTATAACGCAGGTTGGTGGTTGTTTCCCGGTCGCCCACCACTTTGGAAGGCGTTTGCACCCGAATCGTACCATGATCGGTGGTCACAAACAACTGAATATCTTTTCCTTGCAAGCGTTGCAAAGCCGTCCACAGCGGACTGTGTAAAAACCAGGAGCGGGTAAGGGAGCGATAAGCGCGTTCGTCGCCCGCCAGTTCCTTGAGTACTTCCATTTCCGTGCGCGCATGCGAGAGCATATCAATGAAATTGTACACAATCACCGTCAGGTCGTTGTTCAGGCACTTTAAAATATTGTCATTCAAGTCTTTAGCCGCCGCCACATTGGTTACTTTGATGTAATCCCATTTCACGGGCTTGCGGAAAGAACGCTCAATTTGTTTGCCCAGGAAAAAGTCTTCAAACAGGTTTTTACCGCCTTCATCCACGTCGTTTTTCCATTTGTCTGGAAAATTCGTTTCAATATCGGCTGGCATCATGCCCGCAAAAATCGCGTTGCGGCTATACTGCGTAGCGGTAGGCAGAATACTAAAGAAATAGCTTTCGTTTTCCGTCTTAAACTGCTCATTGATAAAAGGTTCAATCACCTTCCATTGGTCGTAGCGCAGGTTGTCGAGCAGCAGCACGATGGTAGGAACGCCGTTGCTCACATGCGGGAAAATGTGTTTGCGCATGAGTGAGTGCGACATAATCGGGCCCACTTCTTTGTTTTTGTCTACCCAGTCGAAGTAGTTTTTCACCACAAATTTGCTGAACTCCGTGTTGGCCTGTTCTTTTTGTTGGGCCAAAATATCGCCCACTTCTGCCTGATTGGCATCGAGACGCAATTCCCAGCCCACAATTTTGCGGTAGGCATCCACCCATTCTGTATGGTTCAGTCCGCCCGTAATTTGCATAAAAATCTGGCGGAATTCCTGTTGGTATTCCATCGCCGTTCTTTCACGCACCAGCCGTTTATTGTCGATGATTTTTTTGAGGGTCAGCAGGATTTGGTTAGGATTCACCGGTTTGATCAGGTAATCGGCAATTTGGGAGCCAATGGCTTCTTCCATCACGTGTTCCGCCTCATTTTTGGTAATCATCACCACGGGCACCAGCGGATTGATTTCCTTGAGTTTGGGCAATGCTTCCAGGCCCGTCAATCCAGGCATACTTTCATCCAGGAAAATGACATCGATGTCCGAGCCTTGTTCCAGGTATATATCCACGGCATCGTGGCCGTTGGTCGCTGTCACCACATCATATCCTTTTGTTTGCAAAAACATCAGGTGGGGTTTGAGCAGATCAATTTCATCATCGGCCCAAAGAATTTTAATTTTATCCATAACTTGAGTTTGCGTGTAACCGCTGTAAAATACGTGCAAATATAGGCGTGAAAGCGGCAGGCCAGAACGATTGTTGGGTGCTAAATATTTTCTATTTCAATTAAAAACAGATTTAACCTAATATTCATCCAGCGAACGGCCCTGTTTTTGGTTAAATGATAATAAATGCTGATCTTTGTCTGTCAAATGCGCATGAAAAGTAAAACTAAAATTTTCAACGACCCGGTTTATGGGTTTGTTTCAGTGCCATACGGACCGCTGTTGAGCCTGATCGACCATCCATATTTTCAGCGGCTGCGCCGAATTCGTCAACTCGGATTAGCGCCGTATGTATATCCCGGCGCTTTACACACCCGTTTCCACCATGCCATGGGTGCCTTGCACCTCGTGCAGCAATCGGTGGAAGTGTTGCGCACCAAGGGTACGGAAATCTCCCCGGAAGAAGCAGAGGCGGTCGGGATCGCTATTTTATTGCACGATATTGGGCATGGTCCGTTCTCACATGCCCTGGAGCACACCTTAATTGATTTGCACCATGAGGAATTGTCGCGCCTGTTTATGGAAGACCTTGATCGGGAGTTTGGGGGCACGTTGCGCTTAGCGATTGATATATTTACCGATCAATATCCCAAAAAATTCCTGCATCAATTGGTTTCCGGGCAGTTGGATATGGACCGAATGGATTACCTCAACCGCGACAGTTTTTTTACAGGCGTGAGCGAGGGCGTGATTGGCTATGATCGCATCATCAAGATGTTGGCGGTACATGAGGGTGAATTGGTGGTAGAAGAAAAAGGCATTTACAGCATCGAAAAATTCCTGATGGCGCGCCGCCTGATGTATTGGCAGGTGTATTTGCACAAAACAGGCGTTGCGGCCGAGCAAATGCTCATTCATTTGCTACAGCGGGCGCGCAGTTTGGCCTTGCAGGGCGTAGATTTGGAAGCCCCCCGTCATCTGCGCTGGTTTTTGTACCGAAAACCGGAAGAAGCCATAGAGCCGGTGGCCGTTTTACAACATTTTTCATTTTTAGATGATAATGACATCACGGCTGCTATAAAATATTGGTCAGAAGATCGTGACTTTGTGCTGTCGTATTTGTCTAAAGGCCTTTTGGAGCGCAAGCTATTTCGGTTGGAATGGCATTTGGACCCGATTGATCCTACTTATGAGGCGGAGATGAAAGCACGGGCCTTGGCTCATTTTGGGGCCGATGCGCCGCTCGATTCGCTGGTGTACGTGGGAAAGGAAAGCAACCGGGCTTATGACGATGCGAAGGACCAGATCAAAATTCTGTTTAAAAGCGGAAAGGTGTTGCCCATTACCGCCTGTTCGGACGTGCCTTTGTTTACGCAAATTGTTACCAAACATTTCATTTGCTACCCTAAAATTTTGGGGAACGGGTAAAAAGGTAACTTAAATTTCAAACAAGAAACTGGTTTAGAAGTAGATGTGTATGCTACTTTTACACCACGACAAACACTATTTGCATTCAAATCAAACATTTTTAACCAATCTTACTCTCGTTATGAGAAAAATTAAACTGTTCCTCCTCTTTATGGTAGGATTTGCTGCTGCAGTATCCGCGCAGGATGCACCACCAAATGCACAAATCGGCAAATGCTATGCAAAATGTCACATTCCTGATCAATACGAAACGGTTACAGAGCAAGTGGTTGTAAAACCAGTTGGCGCTAAAACAATTGCCGTTCCTGCTACCTACGAAACTAAAACTGAACAAGTTGAAGTGAAAGCAGCTAGCAAGCGTATTATCCCCGTTCCTGCGGTGTATGAAACTAAAACTGAACAAGTTGAAGTGAAAGCAGCCAGCAAGCGCCTGACTCCAGTACCTGCTACCTACGAAACTGTAGAAGAGCGCGTAATGGTAAAACCAGAAAGCAAGCGTGTAATCAACGTGCCTGCTGAATACGAAACCGTAACCGACCGCGTCATGGTGAAAGCAGAAAGCAAGCGCGTAATTGAAGTGCCTGCTGTGTACGAAACCGTTACTGAATCTTACGTGATCGAGCCTGCTACGACCCGCGTTGAGGTTTTACAGCCAAAATTCGAAACCGTAACAGAGCGGATCGAAGTAAAACCTGCTACGACCAAATGGGTAAAGAAAAAAGCGGATGCAAACTGCTTGAGCGCAAACCCGGAAGATTGTTTGGTATGGTGCTTGGTGGAAGTGCCTGCTGATTACCAAACGGTTACAAAACGCGTAAACAAAGGTTGCGACGGTACGGGTGTTGCAGATGCTGGTTGCACTAAAACGATCGAAGTGGCTGCTAAAATGGGCACTCGCACCGTTCGTAAAGTAAAAACACCTGCTAACAGCCGCGAAGAAGTAATTCCTGCTGAATACAAAACCATGTCTGTCCGCAAGGTGAAAACACCTGCAACTACACGTGAGGAAGTAATTCCTGCTGAATACCAAACGGTTAAGAAACAAGTGTTGAAAACACCTGCTTCTGTAAAAGAAGAAGCAATTCCTGCTGAATACGCTTCTGTAACCAAACAGGTATTGAAATCACCTGCTACCAGCCGTGAGGAAGCAATTCCTGCTGAATTCAAAACCATCAGCAACAAGGTGGTTAAAACTGCGGCAACAACCCGTACAGAGCCAATCCCTGCGGAATATGCAACCATCACTAAACGCAAATTGGTGAAACCAGGTGGCTTCACAGAATGGCGCGAAGTATTGTGTGGCGAAAAAGTAACAGGCTACACCGTACGTCAGATCCAGGCTGCTTTGACTAAAGCAGGTTACGATCCAGGCCCATCGGACAATATCATGGGCGCACGCACGAAAGCAGCCCTTACAAAGTATCAGAAAGATAAAGGCTTGCCTGTGGGTAACCTCGATTTCGAAACCTTGAAAGCATTGGGTGTAAATTACTAAACCCGATTATTACCCTTTCAGGCGCACAGCGGCCATCTTGCATCAGCAGGGTGGCCGCTGCCTTTTTTAGTAACGATATGACAAAAGCGCAGTCGCGCCTGCTATTTTGTCACCCACTGTTAATTTAACATTAAGAAAGGAAAACTACGCTGATTGGCAAATCCACTTTTATGCTAAAATTATTTTAGGTGTAAACATCTAACAATCAAGGTTGTTTTGTTTGAGGCAAAACGTATTTAGTCTAAATTATAGATTATAAATATGTTAAACCCAATCATCATATTGCAGTTTGTCAATTTTTTTTCCGAAAATTTGCATAATATTTGATAGTAATCATATACCAATCAAATATGTGTACGCGGATAAAACATTTTTTGTGTATCCAGCGTATATGTTTACAGTCTAACAAAAAAGCCGTTTTACAACATAACTTCCATGGACAATCACTTTGTGCAATATATGGTGGATTTCACCATGCCGCAGGACCTTCCAGATGATTTTGTACACCTTATCCCGGAACAACGTGCCGCTGTCAACCGCCTGTTAAACGAAGGCAAGATTCTTACTTATGCGCTTTCGCTCGAAAACTCTAAGCTTTGGGCCGTTTTTTGTGTCCAATCAGAAGAAGAACTCACCGAACTGATTAACCGCCTGCCCCTTTCTCATTATATGAAAAAACGGGTCAGTGAACTCACTTTTTACAACGCCGCGCATCCATTTATCCCCTCGTTTTCGATGAACTAAATTTTTAGTGGCCTAATTGGTGCAAAAGAACCCGGTTTTTTTTATACTTTTGCGTGCGGTTTCGTAAGACAAACGGTTTTGCGGAACTTAATCAGGATATTACACACATAAAGTCTGGTTATCTGATACATGGAAAAGAAGCGATTGTTAATCGTAACACAGGAAATGGAGCCTTACACAGAAGGCAATGACATCTCCGCCTTAGTAGGCAAACTCCCCAAATATTTACAGGATAACGGGTACGAATTGCGCATTTTGATGCCGCGTTATGGCGTGGTCAATGAGCGCCGGCACCGCCTGCATGAAGTTGTACGACTTTCTGGTATGAACATCATTGTCGACGACGATGACTATCCGCTCATTATCAAAGTGGCCTCTTTGCCGGGTTCCCGCCTTCAGGTTTATTTCTTGGACAATGAGGATTTTTTCAAACGCAAGTTTGTCTTCGAAGACGGCGATGAAGTCCCATTTGAAGACAATCCGGATCGTGCTGCCTTCTTTTGTAAGGGCGCCATTGAAACGGTGAAAAAATTCGGATGGGCACCCGATGTGGTCATGTGCCACGGTTGGATGACCAGTTTGATTCCGCTTTACCTGCGCACCGCTTACAAAACTGAACCGATCTTTATCAACGCACAAATTGTGTATGGCGCTTTTGATACGCCGCACGAACATATTGGGGGCGAGCGGTTTATGCAAAAAGCAGCCATTAACAACCTGACCAAAGAAGACCTCGCAGCCTACATAGACGGCGATGGCATTTCAATGCACAAGGGCGCCGTGGCTTATTCGGATGGCGTCATGATAGGCAGCGAAAACTTTGACACCAGCGTTGATTACCTGAACGCAGAAGACAAAGTGGTGATGCCTTGGAAATCTGATGCCGAGTTGTTACCGTCTACCAGCGAGTTTCTCCGTAATTTACTGGAAGCGGAAGTGCCACAATAACATTGTTGACTTTTCCCTACTTCCAATTGGTTGAAAGCAGCAGGCAAATGACCGGATAAAGTAAAGGTTGGGTATATTCATAAATATCCAATCGGAAACCAACCCGGCCGTTGCCTGCTGCGTCTTATTTGCATGGGTTTTATTATAACGATACCCAAACAGAAATTTTACGATTTATTCAAATCATGATGCAAAAACGCTCGGTTTTAGCCGTACTTGTTATTCTTTCTTTGTTTGGCCTGTGGACTGCCTGTTCTCGACCAACTGCTTTTGGCTCCGATTTATTGGGTGATGAAACAGCCGATTACGATTATACGGATACCCTGACCGTTCAATTTACCCTTGAACGGGAAGATAGCCTCCTTACTTCCGACCGCTCTTCCACTACATCCTATTTTCTTTGTGGCGCATTGAAAGATCCAATTGTAGGCGATGCCGGGGCGCAAATTTATTCTTTGCTCCAATTGGGTGTGCTGGATCCCGGATTTGATAAAAACCGCCATAAAATCGACTCCGTGGTGCTTTACCTGCACTACAAAGCGGAGGGCGTATATGGCGATACCATGCAACCGCTCTCCTTAAAAGTATCTCGGCTAGACGAAGCGCTTGCGTATGACGGCAATTACTATTCCACCCAATCCATCCCAGCTACTACTGAAATTGGCCGGATCGATCAGTTTTTGCCACGCCCACGTACCCTCGACAGTTTGTTTTCGACTACAACTAAAGCGGCGTTCTTGCGGGTAAAACTCGATCAAAGTTTTGGTGATACCCTGTTGTACATGGATAGCTTGGCGCTTACAGATGACACCTTGTTTTATAAGGCATTGCGTGGAATCAAAATTGAGGTTGCTCCGGTTGGCGGCTCGGCACCTGGTGCAGTATTGGCTTTTAACCTGAATGATCCCGTTTATAGCCGTCTCCGGATGTATTACACCCAAGACGATACCCTGAAAACCTTTTTCGACTACTTCTTTGAAGGTTGTAACAAGTTTGTACACTTCGATCATAATTATACCGGCACCCAGGCTGGACAATTGATCGATAAGCCCGCAGACAACCTGATGTACTTGCAGGGCATGAATGGTTTGCGCCTGAAAATGGTGTTACCGTATATCGATAAGCTGGAAAACATTGTGGTGAATGATGCCGATCTGATCCTGACAACGGCCGATGTAAATGGGGATTTGCCCATTTTAAGTAAAAATCCGGCCGACCAGCTCATCATGACCTACAGCGTGGGCGATACATCCTTCTTTTTTACACAGGACGTGAATTATTCGATCGG
>CAIVGO010000487.1 GCA_903905445.1 uncultured Bacteroidota bacterium | reverse complement strand
CGAAATCACGTCAAGGGCAGGGCTCAATCCCGCCTGGCCAGATCCTTCCGTCCGTTTCTTTCCCGTTAACATTTCTGGTAATGGATGATTTGTTAGGGAAAGAAACGGCCCTCAGGATGACAGCCCTCGTTGTTTTTACCTCCTCCCCTAAACCTACGCAAGCAAATCCATACCCACCGCATCCATATCTGTAAAATCCTGATTTTCACCGCCCATTGCCCAAATGAATGAATAAGCCGCGGTGCCTGCTCCTGCATGGATAGACCAAGGCGGCGAAATGATGGCCTGGTTGTTCCGCACCACCAAGTGCCGCGTTTCCTGGGGTTCGCCCATGAGGTGTATGATGTTCGTATCGGACGCCATATCGAAATAAAAATAGGCCTCGCTGCGCCGTAAATGGGTATGGGCAGGCATGGTATTCCAGATATTGCCGGGTTTTAAAATGGTCAATCCCATTACTAATTGGCATGATTGAATACCGTCCTGGTGGATGTATTTGTAAATCGTCCGCTGATTCACTTTTTCGGCATCACCCAGCATGACGGGTGATGCATCGTTTTTATGAAACAAGGTATTTGGAAAAGATTGGTGCGCGGGGGTGCTCAAAAAGTAAAAAAGGGCGGGATTCGCAGGGTTTTCAGAAACAAAGCTTACCGATTTTGTTCCTCTCCCGAGGTAAACACACGATAATTTTTCCAATTTAAAGTCCTTTCCATCGGCGCGCACGGTACCGTTTCCACCGACATTGATGATGCCGATTTCTCTGCGTTCCAAAAAGAAGGTACTTTTTAATATATCATAGGTATTGAGTTCGAGGCTATTGTGTACTGGAAATGCCGTGCCCAACACCATACGATCATACAAAGAATAGGCCGTTTGCAGGGTATCCTGTTGTACGAGGTTTTCGAGCAAAAAATGAGCTCTTAATTGGGCGGTAGTCATGGTTTTGACTTCATTACGGCCCGTTTCGAATAATATTTTCATGGTGGATGGTTTCATATTTTAAGGATGCATGTTGTTGCGCTTTCTATCTGCCCATCCACCCACCGTCTACGGTAAGAATGGTTCCATGGACATAATCGGCTGCCGGCGAAGCGAGAAAAACGGCGGGGCCGATGAAATCTTCGGGTTCGCCCCAACGTCCGGCGGGGATGCGATTCAGGATTGTTTGGCTGCGCTCCGGATCGTTGCGCAAAGCCTCGGTATTATCGGTGGAGATGTATCCCGGGGCGATGCCGTTGACGTTCACACCGTGCGCAGCCCACTCGTTGGCAAAAGCTTTGATCAGACTTTGAATACCACCTTTACTTGCGGCATAGCCAGGTACGAGAATTCCGCCCTGGAAACTCAACAGCGAGGCGATAAAAATAATTTTACCACTTTTTCGTGCCAGCATGCGTTTTCCGATTTCGCGGGTAATGATAAACTGGGTTGAAAGATTGGTTGCAATCACTTCATCCCAGAATTCGTCGGAATGTTCGGCAGCTGCTTGTCGTTTGATCGTACCAGCATTGTTGACCAAAATATCGATTTCCGGGTGTTCGCTGTTTACTTTTTCCAGAAAGCGATAAACGTCATTCCGGTCAGAAAAATCGCATTGATAGGGGAAAAACGGTTGTCCGCTTGCCTCTACCGCAGTCCTAAGCGGACTATCGCCTTGCGGTAGCGATCTTGAAACCCCAATAATGGAGCATCCCGCCTGGGCCAATCCAACCGCAATGGCCTTGCCGATGCCACGGGAACACCCGGTAACGAGTGCTTTTTTGCCTTTGAGTTCGAAAAATCGCGAAATGTTATCTTGCATGAAATTTTAAATGTAAAAATTGAGAAAACCATAATGAAGGTGCGGCCTATCTGGCGAAATATAGGGCATGGATTAAAAAAAATTTACGCAATCGTTGTCAGGAAATGTATCTTTGAACTGCGCGCGCCCTAACCGCGCTAGCAAACAAATGTCAAGATCTACGATTAAAGATATCGCCAAGGCGCTCAATCTCTCTGTGTCTTCCGTATCCAGGGCGCTGCGGGATAGTTACGAAATTGGGGAAGAGACCAAAAAAAAGGTCTTGGAATACGCCCAATCGGTCAACTACCGCCCCAACCCGATTGCGCTCGGCTTGAAAGAAAGAAGGAGCCACTCTATTTGTGTGATTGTGCCTGAAATTGCCAACAACTTTTTCTCGGAAGTCATCAACGGCATCGACCGCGCTGCGTATTCCAAGGGTTATAATGTGTTTATTTTTCAAAGTTTTGAAGATGGGGTACGTGAATTACAATGTATTGAACATGGTATTGACCGCCATGTAGACGGTTTTATTATTTCTCTTTCCGGGGCCACCGGAACTTACGGGCACCTGGATGTTTTGAAAGAAGAAGGCATTCCAACGGTGTACTTTGACCGTGTTCCTCCTTTCGATCAGGTAGATAAAGTGGTGGTTGATAATTTTGAGGGTTCCTACAACGGCATCAAATACTTGATTGGTTTGGGTAAAAAACGGATTGCCCACATTTCAAATCCCCTCAACCTGTCGATCACGAAAGAGCGCCACGCCGGATACCTTGCCTGCCTGCAAGATCACGGAATCGAGGTAGACGAAAACCTCATCCAGTTTTGCGGATTCGATCCTGCAGAAGCCCACCAAACCATCCAGGAAATGATTGCCCACCACAAGCCCGATGCCTTTTTTATCAACAGCGACCGACTGACACTCAATTCCTTACGCGCCATCAAGGAAAACCAACACCTGTTAAATACGTCGATCGAAATTGTAGGTTTTACCAATTTCAAACATGTTGGTCTTTTCAACCCGCCCATGATCCCGATCCGCCAGCCGGCCGAAGCCATCGGGGCAAAAACGGTCGAACTTTTAATCGAAAAAATTGAGGCCAAACGACATGTCCGGGAGCCCGCAACCTATACCTTGAAAACTACCCTGGCAACGAATTCGATGGTTTCCTAAAACCAATTCTTGCCTGTTTACAGGTTCACGGCGGCATACCGGGGCACCAAACTTTTCATGATCAACCAAGCCAGCAAATAAGCAACAGCGCAAAATGCAAACATGATGGAGTAGCCTATTTCGATGTGTCCCAGGGCTTTGTAATGATCGAACAGATATCCGCCAACTTTGGTGATGAGTACCCCACCCAAGCCGCCCGCCATTCCGCCAATGCCCACTACGCTGCCGATTGCTTTTTTAGGAAACATATCGGAAACGGTTGTGAAAATATTGGCACTCCAGGCTTGGTGCGCCGCTGCGCCAATGCCGATCAAAAAAACCGGAACCCAGAATGAAATATATCCGAATGGTTGGGCCAGCAACACGACCAATGGGAAAAGCGCAATCACAAACATGGCTTTTATTCGGCCTGTATATACCTCCTCTCCCTGGTTGATAAAATACGCAGGAAACCACCCTCCACCGATACTGCCGATCATGGTAATGGAATAAAGCAAGGCCAAAGGCACCATCATTTCAGTGGGCGCCATGTGGTATTGATCCTTGAGGTAGGCGGGCAACCAAAACAGGAAAAACCACCATACGCCATCGGTTAAAAACTTGCCTACGACGAATGCCCAGGTTTGCCGAAATTTCAGCAATTGTGACCAACTGATGTCCCCCTTGTCTTCTTCGGCTCCGGTGATTTGCTCCATATCCTGGTGGATATAGTCGAATTCGGCAGCCGACAATCGTTTTTGTGCTGCAGGGTTGTCGTAATAAATCAACCAGAAAATCAACCAGATAAAGCCAATACCGCCAATTAGTATGAAAGCCATGCCCCACCCCCATTTGCTGGCGATCCATGGTACGGTCAGTGGTGCTAAAACGGCCCCGATGTTGGCGCCAGAGTTAAAAATACCTGTTGCAAATGCCCGTTCTTTTTTGGGGAAATACGCTGCGGTTGCTTTAATGGCGGCCGGGAAATTACCGGCTTCTCCCACGGCCAAAAACGCCCTGGAAAACATAAAACCCAATACCGATGCGGGCATCAGCGCAATGCCCGTCCAACCCAAAACGGCACACAATCCAGTGCCAATGGGCACCGACCAGTAGTGAATCATCGCTCCAAGCGACCACAAAACAATGGCCCATACGTACCCCTTTTTCGTGCCCAAGCGGTCGACAAACCGTCCCGCAAACAATAAAGCAATGGCATACGTAAATTGAAAAGCAGCGGCAATGTTGGCGTACTGTGTGTTTGTCCAACCAAATTCTTCTTCCAATGCGGGCTTTAACAACGACAGTACTTGCCTGTCCAAATAGTTGATGGTGGTGGCAAAAAACAGCAGGCTGCAAATCGTCCAACGGTAATTTCCGATGGCGGGCGAAGGTTTATGCATGGATCTGGTGGATGATTTCTGTTAAAAGTTGGGTGATGGTTTCGGGGCTGTTGTTAAAAAGTTGGGACCCCAACCCGCAGGCTTTTGCACCGGCATTCAGCCAGGACAGGACATCCTCGGAGGTGGCATCCACGCCGCCGGTTACCATTAAATTGGCTTGTGGCAAGGGACCCAGGACGGCTTTGAGGTAGGCCTTCCCAAGTACATTTGCGGGAAATACTTTTACCAATTCTGCCCCCAGGGCCATTGCTTGATAAATTTCGTTGGGGGTCATTACGCCGGGGATCCAGGGCAGGTTTGCTTTTTTACAAACCGTTGCCACTTCTACGGTGCAAACAGGTTGAATGATAAAATCGGCCCCCGCATCGATGTATTGCTGTGCCGCTGCGCCAGTGAAGATTGTTCCAATTCCCAGTTTCAAATCAGGGTAATCGACGGATAATTCGTTTTTTAAGCGCTGAAAATGGGCCAGCGCCTGGTTGCCGCGGTTGGTAAATTCGAAAACATGAACGCCCGCCTCGTAGCAAGCCAGGATGTTTTTTTTACACAAAACGTAATCATCATGGTAAAAAAGCGGCAGAATTTTAGTGCTTACAATTTGCTGCGTGGTTGGGTGCATTTTTTCTTTTTTTATGGTCAACGCAAAATGGTTATGAAAACAGACGGCTTCTAATCCATTGAAAATCAATTTTTATCCATCCATCCTTCAAATCCATTTAAATCCGGGTTTAGCATGTTTTTTGCAGAATTTCGTGAAGTTCCGCCTGGGTATGGTCGCCCGTTTCTCCCAATTTTTGAACGGCAGCCTGCGCACTAAATGCAATGATGTCCTGGGCGCTCCAGCCATTTTTGATTCCAAAAATCAGGGCAGCCATAAACGTATCCCCGCTGCCAACTTTGTCCACAATTTGCCGAATTGGGTAAATTTCAGAGGCGACCCGCTCCTGATGGTGTTGTAAAACGCCAAAATAGGTTTGCTCAAAACGGAAGGTGTAGGCACTTGTCTGCACATTCGGGTACAATTGGTGTAGTGCTGCCATGGATTTTCCAGCGGCTTCCAACAACTTAGCCGGGTCTGTTTCGGCATTATTTTCGAGTTGCGTTTCAATGCCGAGCAGCGATTGCACGGCCCACAAATTGCCCATCAAAACGTCACAATGTTTTGTCAAGGCGGGCATAATTTCGGTAGGTAAAGCCCCCCATTGCCAAAGTTTATTTCGAAAATTGAAATCAATGGAGGTCGTAATGTCTTTTTGTTTGGCTTGCCGCAATAATTCCAAACTAATTTCGGCTGCCCCAGCATTGAGCGCTGGACAAATTGCGGAAATATGAAACCACTGGACGCCCTCCAACATTTTTTCAACATCCAACGCTTCCAGGGTGAGCTGTGCAAACGATGAATGCATGCGGTCGTAAATCACACCGCTTGTTTTCACATCACTTCCCTGGGGCAAATAATAGGTGCCCATGCGGCCTTCTCGACGGTGTATTCGGCTCACTTCGATGTTGTGTTGCGCCAAATACAAGATGATTTCCTCCGCTAAATAATGATCTGGCAGTGCGGTTGCGTAAGCCACTTTTTCCTTCCATTTGGCCAATGCAAATGCCGTATTGAGTTCAGCCCCACCGATATAGGTTTTGAGCAGGGCCTGCTCAATCCATTGGCCATTCAGTTGGGGTACCAGGCGCAGCAATGTTTCTCCAAAGCACAGGATCATGCGTTATCCAGGTTTAAATATTGCTGAATATTGTTGAAACAGATGTCCTGAATGACGGCGCCAATCCAGGGCAAATCATGGGGCAATTCACCCCGCTCTACTTCTTGGCCAAATAAATTACATAAAATGCGCCGGAAGTATTCATGCCGCGGGAAGGATAAAAAACTCCTCGAATCGGTCAGCATGCCAATAAAACAGCTCAATAAACCCATGTTTGACAAGGCATTGATTTGTTTTTCCATGCCATCTTTCTGATCTAAGAACCACCAGCTTGAGCCAAATTGAATTTTACCTTTCATACTGCCGTCGTTGAAATTCCCCACCATGGTGGCCATGATTTCGTTGTCGGCTGGATTCAGGTTGTACAAAATGGTTTTGGTCAATTTATCTTCATTGTCGAGCCGCGCCAGAAATTTCGACAAGGATTTTGCCTGCGGCCAATCGCCGATGGAGTCCCAGCCAGTATCGGCCCCCATGGTCCGCATGGCCCGCAAATTGTTGTTGCGCAACGCACCCAGGTGAAACTGCTGCACCCAACCCAAGTCATGGTAAATCAACCCCAGGTCGAACAAAATGGCAGACTTGAATTGTTCGCATGCTTCAAAATTGAGGACGCCTCCTTCTATTTTTTTGGAAAATATTTTTCTTACCTCCGCCAGGTCATAATCGACTTGTGCGATGTATTCCAAACCATGGTCGGCAGCCCGGCAGCCAAGCGTGGCGAAAAACTGGGCCCTGTTTTTCAGTGCAGCCAGCAGGTCATCGTAGTTTTTGATATCCGAACCAACCACCTGACTCAATTTTTCTACAGTCGGCAGGAAGTTGGTATGCTCAATCAGAATAAACTTGTCGGGGCGAAAAGAAGGCAGCATCTTCATTGCCTGGCCTTGTTTGCTAAAAGCGATATGGTGTTGCAAATCGTCGGTGGGGTCGTCGGTGGTGCATACCACTTTTACTTTTTGCCGATCCAATAATCCCAAGACTGAGTGCGATTTTTGTTGCAGCAAATGGCTGCTCTGTTCAAAAATGGCCTCCGCTGATTCGGGTTTGAGCAGGGTTTCTATCCCAAAATACCGCCTCAATTCGAGGTGCGTCCAATGATAAAGCGGGTTGCGCAGGGTATAAGGCACTGTTTCCGCCCATTTATTAAATTTTTCCCGATCGGTTTTGCCGCCTGTGATAAAGGCTTCCTCCACGCCCATGGTACGCATGGCCCGCCATTTATAATGGTCGCCGTAAAGCCATGCCTGGGTAATGTTTTCGAACTGATGATTGCCGGCAATCTGCGCAGGGGGCAAGTGGTTATGATAATCAATAATGGGCATTTCGGCCGCAAAATCGTGGTAGAGCGCAACGGCAGTATCGCTGTTTAATAGAAAATTTTGGTCGAGAAATGTTTTAATCGAAGCCATTGAATTGGTTTGGTGAACTGCCGAACGCTGGGATCGACAGATAATCTATACAATTGACAATCAGCACTTTGAGTACTGACTTAAAGCGACACCCCGCGCTTCCAGGGAATAAAATCAAATTGTTCGTTTAGCATCGCTTTTGTTTTTTTCCTTCCCGAGGCCACCTCAATAATATAGTCCATCAACAAATCGGTAATTTCCTGCAGGGTTGCTTTCCCGTCGATGATCGGTCCGGCATCGATGTCAATGATATCCCGCATGCGCGTTGCCAAGGTTGAGTTGCTCGAAACTTTTACAACGGGCACAACAGGGTTCCCGGTAGGAGTACCGAGGCCCGTTGTAAACAAAACTATATTGACCCCCGAACCACCCAGGGCAGTGGTAGATTCCACATCATTTCCGGGGGTACACAGCAGGTTTAAACCCGGTTTAGTAATCGGTTCGGGGTAATCTAAAACATCCGTAACAGGCGAGATGCCCCCTTTTTTTGCAGCGCCTGCCGATTTCATGGCATCCGTGATCAGGCCATCTCTGATGTTGCCCGGGGACGGATTCATATCAAAACTCGACCCTGATTGAATGGCTGCCGTTTCATATTTTTCCATGAGTTCGAGAAAACGATCGGCGATTTGGTCATTTACGCAGCGATCGTAAAGTTCCTGTTCTACACCACAGAGTTCCGGAAATTCCGATAAAACAGTAGTTCCACCCAAGGCAACCACATAGTCGGAGAGCAGCCCCAGGACCGGGTTCGCTGAAATCCCCGAAAATCCATCGGAGCCGCCACATTCTAAACCGACTATTAATTTATGTAAAGGAGCAGGCGCGCGCTGGCATTGGTTGGCAATTTTCAAGCCCTCCAAGGTTGCTTTGATGGCCGATTCCAGCAGTATTTCTTCCGAGCCAAGTGTCTGTTGATCAAAGTAATAAATCGGTTTTTCGAAATTGGGATTGCGTTTTTCAAGTTCCGATTTCAAAATTTCAAACTGTGCATTTTGGCATCCGAGGCTCAGGATGGTCGCTCCGGCAACATTGCCGTTGTTGAGGTAACCTGCCAGCAATCCACAAAGGGTATTTGCATCCTGGCGCGTGCCACCGCAACCCATGGTATGGGTGATGAAACGCACGCCATCTACATTTTCAAAAGGGCTTTCCCCTTGAAATTCGGTTTCCGAAAAATCGGCCATGGAAACATCGGCCGTTTCATCCGTCGTTATTTTTTGCAGAATACGCTTGGCATACGCTTTATATCGATGGTATTTTGAGTAGCCCAGTGCATCCGAGATCGCTTCCCGAATTACGTCGATATTCTTGTTTTCGCAAAAAACCAATGGAAATACCAACCAATAATTGGCTGTGCCCACGCTTCCATCGCTGCGTTTGTAGCCCATAAACATTTTATCATGCCACTTTGAAACGTCGGGTTTGGCCCAATCCAAACGGGGCACTCGCTGGGTTACTTTGGACGTTTTGTGGCTTACATTGGCGGTGGTAATGACCGTTCCCTGGGGCAAATCGACATTGGCTTTGCCGACGATCACGCCATACATTTTAATTTCTTGCTGCGCTAAAATGGTGTGCTGCACGAACTTATGTTTGCGTTCGACGGCAGCAGGCAAGGTAATCACCTCGCCTTCCACCTCAATTGCTGCACCGGCCTCCAGGTTTTCAAGCGCGACGATCAGATTGTCGTTGGGGTGTACTTTTAGTGTTTTATGAAGCTTGTTCATGTGCTTTTTTTGATATAAACTCAGACTCAATGATTTTTAAAACCGATTCCGTCAAATCATCTAATGCTGTTGATGGAATGTCCAGTGAAAAATAGGCTTCCAACTGATTTCGGATCATTTCCGCCAACTCAAGTGCTTGATTGGATTTAGCAGAAACAAAGTACCCTGCCAAACCTCGGACCATCCAGGGCGAAAATCGGCCATGCATCTGGTAGAAGTGAAGCAGCAATGGAATACACCGAATTTTGAATTTTTCAGGATAATTGACGGTGATGGACGTCCAAAAGTGTCGAATATTTGGGTTGCGGAACCGGTCCAATACGTCCGCAGCAAACTTACGCTTAACGGTTTCTGAAATTTCCATTGGAATAGAAACCTGAATATCTTCCATCAAAGCCGTTATAAATTCCTGAAAACGGGGATTTTCCATGGCCGCGCTGACGGTTTCGAGTTGGAGGTTGAGGGCCACCCCTGCCGAAAAGCTATGCGCCGCATTGAGCAAACGCAATTTTAATTCTTTAAAAATGGAAATATCTTCGGTGATCTTGATGCCATCGGCGCATTGCGCAAACAAAAGCCAATCGCGGAGTACGGCGGGAGAACCTTCAATGGCCCACAGGTTATACGGTTCTGATTCAATGAGATAATGATCGGTATATTGAAGTTCAGATTGGTATCGTGCCAAAATTTCCGCTTCGGGTTTGCCCGGTACAATTCGATCCACCAGGGAATTACAAACCAGGACGTTTTTTTCAAACCACTGCTCAAATTCGACAGGCAGTGCATTGTATTTTGCCAAATCCTTCAAAAAAATGCGCAGTTTTTGGCCGTTATTTTCCACCAATTCGGTTGGGATGATGCAAATTCTGGAGGAGTCCTGCGCTCCCATTTTTTGATAGCGGTGTAACAGATAGGCCAGGAGTTTTCCCGGAAAAGAAGCAGGCGCTTCGGCTCCTATTTTTTCTTCCTGGTAAACGAATCCCTGTTCTGTTGTATTTGAAAATACGATATCTATGTTGGGATTGGCGGCGCAATCCAAAATCTGCGCCCATTGATCGGTAGCAGAAAGCACACGGCTTATACTGGCATTTAAGTGGGTTTCATTTACGATATGCCCATTTTGTACGCCTTTAATGCGATGGGTATAGATAAAGTCCTGATTTTTAAAATCATCGATATTGCCTGGTGTCGTTTTAACCACCACGATGCGGCCCAGAAAAACACCCTGTTTGTTGGCAGCATCAATGTAAAAATCGGGCAAACCGCGTAACAAAACACCATTTCCAAATTGCAAAACACGCTCCGGTAAAGCCAAGAGGGATTTACCTGGAGCGGTTCGTTGCATGAAGATTTCTTTATTGAGTTGTTGCATGATTAGGGTAGTTTTACGGCTTGTCGCGCCCAGAGTTTCCATTGTCGCCCCTGTTTTTGCCAAATTGTCAAAACGTGCAAGCTGATTTCACCGGGTGCTTTGCCCAAATCATTGGTTTTAGCCAAAAATTTGTGCCGCACAACGGCGGTATGCTTTTGAAGGGTAATTTGTTGATCCGAAAATGTGATTTCAACAAAATTAGAATTGCCCTTCAAAAGGTTTTCGATAAAACTTTTTTTGTCTTCCACCCTGCCACTGGAATGCCCATAAGTCAGTTGTTCCATGACCAAAGCATCGAGTTTTTCAGCACTTGGATCAATTAATGCGCGTCGGAATGCTTCGATTTGCTCGGCTAATTTTTCTTCCGCGCTGTGCTGCCCGAAGGCAGGAAATAGTTGTAAAAAAAACAGAGCCAAGCATATAGATTTTAAAATTTTCATGTGCATCATTTTAAACTCCATTTGACCAAATCCACCATTGCCCGGTAATTGTCAAAATCGGCGGGTAGTTTTCGACCGTTTACATATTCGTTGTAAATCCAGGGATCACCGATGACAAATACCTTTCCTTTGCCATGCCGCGTGCTGGCCATAACAATGTCTCCGTTTTTACTGGCCACCTTGGTTACGCCTTTTTTAATATTCAGGGTAACCAATTCTTTTACATAGAATTTGCTGCCGCCGGGAAAAATCTCATTGTTCGGTTCCGCAAGTACTATACCATCCGGGAAATGGTCATTTTTTACAAAATTGATATTTTTCATGGTAAACTGGATGCCAAATTCCTGGGCCAGATGGTTGGAATAAAAAAGTTCGGCATTGGTCGTATCGTTGGCCATCAGGAGCAACACACCGCCGTCGCGCACCCATTTTTCAATGGTTTTTCCATACGTTTCCTGAATGTAGTTCGGGTTGGGGTTGTCTTTTCGATGGTCGGGATCAACCAGGATATATACGTTTGCGTCCTTTAGTAACTCGGCGGTGGGTGCCGTATCGAGGTGTACCGTTTGGGCGCCATAAAAATTAAACACCTCACCCAACCAGGAGAATCCGCTGTCATACGGGTCATCCCAGGTATAATGGAAGCGTTTCCCATCCCGGTATTCGTTGTTAAAAAACCGATCGAGCACCACCTTTTTGCCTTTGCCGATGGCGGGCTGGGTAGCAAATTCATATTCAATGGCCGCCTGGATGAACGGCCCAATGGCCTTCAGATCGTCGTCTCGCTTGGGCTCTTTCACGTAATATTCATAGGAACCATCCCGGTATGGTACGCCGCCAAGGCCCGCCCCGGACACCGCCCGATTGAGGTGGTAAATGCCTTTTTCATCCTTCGTGACAAATTCTTTCAAAATACCGGTGTATCCGTTGAGGGCAGCCGGCTTCAAATCGTCGGGCAATAAACCCAAGCGGATGCCTTTCAACATCGCCGCAACAAACATGCTGGAGCCCGAACTTTCCAAATAGTTATCTTTCTGTCCGGGCTTGTTGGTTACCTGCCACCAGGTATGGGTAGCAGGATCCTGAAATTTCACCAATGCCCGACTCAAGTTTTCCAATATTTCAATTAAATCCTTCCGTTTGGGGTGATCCGATGGAAACTTTTCCAATACATCTACCAAGCCAATCATGTACCATCCCATGGCCCGACTCCAAAATTCGGGAGAATGTCCGGTTTTCGGATCCGACCACCGTTGCACCCGGCTTTCATCAAAAGCATGGTACATCAGCCCCGTTGCTGCATCCCGCGCGCCCGCAGCCATCCAGATAAACTGATTTGCTACATCGTCCCAGGCGCTATCATCGCCCGTTAAGATCAAAAACTCGGTGCGGAAAGGCTGCCCCATGTACAATCCGTCGAGCCACATCTGGTACGGATATTTGAGTTTGTGCCAGTAGCCACCCTGTTTGGTGCGCGGTTGCCAGTCGAGTTGATATTTCAAAATCTTGGCCGCTTGCAGGTATTTGGGGTCTTTGTACACCTGGTAAAGCGTAATCAATTGTCGTCCGGTCGGGATGTTGTCAATGTTGAATTCATCCATTTGATACGTGCGTATGTTGCCATCTTTATCCAAAAAGTGGTCAATAATGCGCTTCATGTATTGCAGGTACGCGGGATTGCCGGTACGCCGCCAAAGTCGGTCAAAGCCCGTGAGAACGACCCCAATTTCATAGTTCCAGTTGGCAGGGCGCTGATTCGCCTTGGCCAAATCCGTTTCCTTGGCATTTGCCATCAAGCCATCTTGCATCAAATGGTTGAGGTATTTTTTCACCACAATCGAATCCGAATATTGATGCATGATGGTGGCGGCCATGTTTTCTGCCATGGATATCTGCGCGTTTGCCAGGGTAACCAATCGGCAAAAAACAAGTATGAGTAATATGGACCTAAGCATTTTTGAAATTGTATTTTTTGACCAAAATCGGCACCCAAATATTTGGAGCACCGTTAACGGATACGCTTAAAATTTTACTTCACCGGGAACAACTTGTTTATCCAAATTGATAAGATCCCCGTTTAGCCAGGGCATGTTGGAAAAAGCAATATTCTTGGTTTTTGAGCCCGAAATCCTGCATTTTTGTGCCGTATTATTCAATGGTGTTACCTGCTCAAACAACACGTTTTTGGCGTTCACCATTTTTAGAAATGCGCCGGAATGATGCTTTATTTCGACATTTTTAAAGAAAATATCGCTGCCTTCCTGGATACTGATGCCCTGCTGGGCTTCAATATCGGCATCGGTCAAATGGATATTTTTTACGTTACTTTCGGGCAAACCATCCAATTTGAAAGCCATCGCAGCGCCTTTACAGTGAATTTTTTCCATAAAAACATCCTTAAAAATGGGCGTTGCTTCGGTAAAAGGTTCTTCCTGATATTCCACAATCGGGGCATTATCATCGGATAAAATGATTGGATCCTTGGCAGCATAATACATGCTAAAAAGAATGGCTTCCCCCGGAATTTTTGACATTTGAATATTGGAAATAAAAATATCGCTTACGGTACCGCCGCGTCCGCGCGCAGTTTTGAAACGCAAGCCAATATCGGTACCAATAAATGTACAATTGTCAACAAAAATATGATGCACACCGCCCGACATTTCAGAACCGATTACAAAACCTCCATGTCCGTGCAACACCGTTATATTGCGTATGATCCAGTTGGCGGTAGGGATATTTCGTGCGCGGCCTTCTTTATCCCGGCCCGACTTAAGGGTAATGGCATCGTCGCCGGTATCAAAAAAACAATCTTCTAAGACCCCGTTTTGGCAGGATTCGAGGTCGATGGCATCGTTGTTTTGGCCAAACCAAGGGTTGGTTACGCGTACCCCGCGTACCGTTACATGCTGGCTCATCAAGGGGTGGATTGTCCAGGCAGGCGCGTTGTTGAACGAAAGTCCTTCAATCAAAACCAGGTTACAGGATACGAAACTTACAAAATTAGGGCGCAAATAGTCGCGTACGGTTTCATAATCGGCCAGTGTTTTGCCTTCCGTGATTTTTCTGGACCATTCCGCTTCTTCACCGCGTTTGTAGGCTTCGGATGGATACCATATTTTTTCATCGTGTACGCCGCCCGATTTAATCAAACTTTCCCATTGATTTTCCGTGAGTTTTGCGCGTCTCACAGCCTTCCAGATATGGCCGGCACCGTCGATGATGCCTTTTCCGGTGAGGGCAATATTGGTTTGGTTTTTTGCGGAAATTGGGGCCTGGCACCGGTAGGCACGCTGCCCTTCCCAAGTTGTTTCGATGATGGGGTAATCTTTGCGATCTTCCGAAAAATGGAGCAATGCGCCTTCCGCGAGGTGCAAATTGACATGATCTTTGAGTTCGATGGGTGCCGTCATCCATAGCCCGGAAGGAACCAATACCACGCCGCCGCCTTTTTGATGGGCGATGTCGATGGCACTTTGGATGGCGCTGGTGTTCAGTTTTTGAATACCTGGAACCGCCCCATAGTTTGTAATATTGAAGGTATCTTTTTTGAACACCGGGGTTGCCACATTGGGCAATTCGAAACAGAATTTTGAGGTGTGCGGTGATTTTTTTAAATACAATCGCAGCGGGTGGCGCATTTGCACCAGTTCAGCAGCGGCCGCAGCAGCCATACACCGGGCACCATAAGGCGAGAAATGGGTATTATCCGCCACGCCATCGGGATATTTATCATAAATACCTCCTGTTGCATGCATAAACAAGTACTTGGATCGTTCGCTCCCATGCGCTTGCAGGATTTTTCCACTGGCTGCATGAAGGTCTAATAAATCCACATTTAAACGCTTGGCGACCTCTTTCATCACATTCGGATAATCGCCATGGGTGTCGATCAAATTGCCATTTCCATCAAAATTGCGCCGATATACGGGCGTTGCCAACAATGGAATCGCACCTTTACTCCTGATTTCCTGGATATATTGAATCAAATTTTCGCGATAAACCGTTTGTGCAGGCGCAAATCGTGTCGTATCGTCGACTTTTGCATCATTATGGCCAAATTGAAGGAGCACGTAATCATCCTTTCTCAATTGTTGAAAAACTTGCTGCCACTCCCCTTTCGTCCGATAACTTTTGGTACTTCGTCCGTTGACAGCATGGTTGTGTATTTCAATTTTATCGGTGAAATACGTATGAAAAACCTGTCCCCAGCCCGTTTCAGGATCATCGCCTATTTTTTTAGTGGCCATCGTCGAATCACCAACGAGGAACACCCTTGGATGCGCATGGAACACAGGACTTATCAAATAAATCAACAAAAAGGAAAGGGAGAACGCCTTCATCATGAATGCAATATTTTAAAAACGAAAAAGCAACTTAGGGCGCATGTTTTTCCTTCAAGGATAAACAATGCGCCCTAAGCGCCTAAAAATGACTAAAACTAATTGTAACCCGGGTTTTGAATAAATTCCGATTTATTGGTTACCGCATCCAGTTGTTTTTGCGGAATAGGCCGCAAAACGTGGTAATCTTGAATTAACCCGGCTGCTGCTTTGTTGTAAAGTTTCACCCGTTCGATCAATTTACCCGTGCGTTTCAGGTCGAACCAACGCAATTGCTCCCCGGCAAACTCCCTCGCCCGTTCATCCAAAATAAAGTCGATGTTGATGTTCGAAGCCGTAATTTCCATGTTGGCTTCTTTGCCAGGCAGGGCCGCCCGTTTCCGGACCACATTGATGAGTTCTGCCGCTTTCGAATTGTTGCCAAGGTTCATTTCTGCTTCCGCTGCGATAAAATACATTTCAGCGAGGCGGATGATAAACGCATCCCGGGCACTCTGCGCTTCATTAAAGGTTGGGCGGGTTGGATCATCAAATTTTTTCAGTTGCAAAAACAGGGCATTGCCATTGAAGGACCCGTCGGCTTTGTACATTTTAGAACGATCAATAATGAGGTATTTCTTCACCGAATCAATGGCATCGGGGACATCATATTTGGTAGCCAAAATAGCCGTATCACCCACTGCAAGCGTAACGGTATATTCGGTGTTGCCTACTTTTTTCTTGTAAGAACCGGCTTTATTGCAAATCCAAACTTGTTTGAAGGTTGCATTGTAACGCGCATCGATGGTTTCATCAAATAAATCCACCAAGTGCGGCGTCGGCATATACCGGGCAAACGGGCGGCCATTGGCCAAATCGCGCTGCATGCCAATCGCGCCAGCAGCCGTACGCTCATAGGCCATGCAAAAGTGCAAGTGCCCATTGTTGCCGCCCCTTGGGTGACCGTCGGGGTTGGTAACTGAATTGGTGAGGTCCGATAAGGTAAGGTCGGTGGTGTAATTGCAGGCCCAGATGACTTCTTTGTTTTTCAAATTGCTCATCGTCCACAAATCCGCATATTTTGCCTGCAATGCATAAGTACCCGATGCAATCACCTTTTGTGCCAGGGCAGATGCTTCGGTATATTTGCCTTCAAACAAATAAATTCGGGCTAAAAATGCTTCAGCAATCGACTTGGTGGCACGACCGTATTGGGAAGTGGTAGCCGGTAAATTGGCCACCGCAAAATTCAAATCCTCGTTAATTTGCTTATAAATTTCGGATTTGGGTGTTTTATTAGCCGTTGTTTCCAAGCCGGAGGTAGGCTTGATCGTAAAATGCACATCGCCCCACTGCTCGGTCAACAACCAATAAAAATGCGCCCTCAAAAAACGCAATTCAGCTTCACGGGTAATTTTCAAGGCGTCGCTCAGGCCCGAGTTGCCTACGCCTTCAATGCCGGTATTAATCAGGTTGAGCGCTTGATAAGATCGTTGCCAAAGTCGCTCCAAAAACACCTCGGTTGCGGCCAAACCCGCCTCTGAGCCTTGCAAATTGTTGTAAGCCATCAAATCCAAACGACGGTTATCGACCCCTGGGTACCAAAGATCACTGCCCATTTCGGTCAGATTATAGGCTTCTTCTTTCGCGTACCAGGCCCGGAGATATGCATAAGATGCCTGAACGAGCGACTCAAATCCGGCGGGCTCATTGTACACGATTTCACCGGTAAGGCCAGCACGGTTTTCTTCCTGCAACAAATTTTTTTCGCACCCAATATTGCAGCTTAGGAGCAGGATGGCAATGCCTATTTTTATGTTATGTTTCATTTTTTTGATTTTTGAAAAATTAAAAATCGAGGTTAATGCCTCCAACAATGACCTTATTCATGGGGCTGGAAATAGCACCGTCGCGTTCGGGGTCGTAGTTGTCAATTTTGCTGTATGTCCACAGGTTTCTACCGGAAACATAAATTCGGAAATTTTCGGCCCGAACTTTACGCAGCACCGATTTTGGGAAAGTATATCCAAGGGTCAGGCCGCGCAATTTCAGGAACGAACCGTCGCGGTAAAACAGGGAAGAGTAAAACAGCGTAGCAGCCTGTGAACGGGCAGAACTTGGGCGTGGAAACGCATTGGTCGGATTTTCAGGCGTCCAATAGTCATGCTCCAGGCTATTTTCATTGGCCTGCGGGTCATACACACCCACCAAATCATAGCGCACCATTTGTCCCCAACGTGCAAATAACTGGGCGTTCAAATCAAACCCGAAAAATTTCAAATCGGTGCTGAAATTGCCAATCCAGGCTGGCCGACCCGAGCCAATAATCACGCGGTCGTTGGTTGCATCAATTTTGCCATCGCCGTTTTGGTCTTTCACTTTAATATCGCCTGGAACCTGGTTGAAAACTTTTGCAGCATCTACTTCATTCGATTGCCAGATACCAATCTTTTCATAGTCGTAAAAAGAACGGGTTGTTTCACCGATGAACCAGCCATTGGCCACATCATTGGAACTGGTAGCAAGTTTCACAATTTCCTCTTTCACTTTCGACCAGTTTGCACCGATGCTCCAACGCAATTTGGGCGTGTTTACCATGATCGCGTTTACGCCAATTTCTACGCCTTTGGTGTTGGTTTCACCCACATTCTGAATAATCGACGAGGCGCCAGATGTCAGCGGCAACAAACGTTCCAGCAACAAATCCTTGGTATCTGTATTAAAAACATCCACCGAACCAATAATGCGGTTATTAAAAATACCGAAATCCAAGCCCGCATTGGTGGTCGATGAAATTTCCCATTTTAAATCCGGGTTACCGATGCGTGTTGCGTATGAATATCCAAT
>CAIVGO010000486.1 GCA_903905445.1 uncultured Bacteroidota bacterium | reverse complement strand
TCAGCGTCTAACACGATTTCGTATATTTCGCGTTGTTTGGTGGTGAATTTGCGGTCTACCGGAAACGTTCGAGTAATGTCGCCCGCATAGTGCATAGCCGTTTCAGCGCCAAAGTCACCCAGCAACAAACGACCTTTTTCAAGTGTATTGTGGTGGTGATGGTTGTGTAAAATTTGCCCGTCGGTGGTTAAAATAACCGGGTAAGATAAATTTCCGCCTCCTGCTACAGCAACGCCTGTCACCAGCCCAGCCAAAGATGCTTCCGAGGTACCTATTTGCGCCTCACGCATGGCTGCGGTGTGCATGTGCCCCGTGGTTCGCAGGGCGCGTTCCATTTCAGCAATTTCCTCCTCCGATTTGATGGAACGTTGATTTACCACGGCTTTGATGAATGGAACAGACGCAGCATCTTTCAACTTGGGCAAAGGGATATTCAATAAATCTTTGAGCAGTAATTTGTTCGCATCGCGGTATGGCGGCAAAAAATGGACAGATTGGCCTGATTTGCGCGCGTTTTTAACAACACCGGCAAGTCTGCGAAATTGCAGGGTCTCCTGAACGCCCACTTGTGCGCCGAGTTGTTTGATGGACGGCATGGTGCCCATCCAAACGATGTCTTCCATGCTTAGATCGTCGCCAAACAGAATTTCTCGGTTTGCATCAATATCGATGACCGCAGCCAACCCCGGTTTGTCGATGCCGAAGAAGTATAAAAAACTACTATCCTGCCGAAAATGGTAGGTGTTTCCGGAGTAGTTCATGCCCAGGTCGTTGTTGCCCAGGAAAAGCACCAGCCCTGATCCGAGGTCTTTTTTCAACTGGTCGCGGCGGCTTTGGTAGGTATTTGCAGAAAACATAGGATAAAAATGGGTTATGCTGGAATGAAATTGTGGGTCAATTATTTTCCGGCAGGCATATAAATATTGTTCGATTTGTCAACATCCGGGGTGTAGGTGCTGCCTAATTGCACTTTTTGCACCTTTTTGCCGCCTTTGTATTTTATTTCGATGGTTTTTGCGCCCTCTTTCCACACCTCAATGCTGCGGTGTATTTGTTCGGTTTGTTGGTCGCTGTACGTAATCGTCAGGTCGATCGGTGTAGGCTTGTTTCCTTTCGATTCGACGGTAATGCTTGATTTTCGCTCGTTTACCTGTGCAATGGCAAGATCTGGTACGCCATTTTCGAAAAACCACACTTTCCAAAACCAATTGAGGTTCACGCCGCTGCCCTGGTTCATACAATTGAAAAAGTCGTAGGGAATGGGGTGTTTGCCGTTCCAGGTCTTAATATAATGGTGCAACCCCTTAAAAAACAACGCATCCCCTAACATATCCTTTACAAACAAGTACCCCAGCGCAGGTTTTGGATAGGAGTTAATCATCATGCCTGGACCGTTCATTTGGGTGGTAAGGGTCATAATGGGTAAATCTATTTCGGTTCCGGCAAAGCGTTCGTAGGGATACATGCCATAATCGTCCACGATACTCGAATCGATCATGGGCGAAACCAACCATTCTCCAATAGTAGCCCAGCCTTCATCCATCCAGCCGTATTTTGTTTCATTGGTGCCCATGTAGAAGGGAAACATGGTGTGGAAAATTTCATGGTCGGTTAGCTCAATACTTTCCGCACGGTCTTCTATCGGGTTATCGTTGACCATCATGGGGTATTCCATCTGGTCCAATCCGTCAAAAACGGTGATGTGGTTGTACGGAAAAGGCCATTTTGGAAAGCGGTAACTCATGGATTCCACCGTTTTGCGCGCGTCGTCGATTACCCAAAAGTAATCCAGGTGCTGCTGATTGAACACCGCATCGACCCTGGTGCGCCGTTTGCTTTCCGGATCCACCACCAGGCTGGTTGATTGCCACAAATAATGGTTGCTGATGGCCAAGGCAATGTCGGTTACGTTTTTTGCTTCAAAACGAAAGGTATTTGCCGGGTTTTGTGCGGTAATATTGCCTGTTTTTATGTCTGTGCTATCCACAATAAAGACAACACCATCCTTTTTTTCGGCTTCAGCCAAGCGTTCGCAATATTTTGCCTGCAACACTTCGCTGCAATTGGTAAGGTCGCCGGTGCCCCAAACAAGGTAATTTTTAGGCACTTTTACCGCTACCTTAAAATCACAAAAATCGTTGTAAAACTCTTGTGTACCCAGGTACTGGTTGCGGTTCCAGCCATCAATATCATCGTACACGGCAATGCGCGGAAAGCAATAGGCGATAAACCAGGCACCAGGGTCAACTTGTCCGGTCCGAATGTGCGAGTCTTTGTTAAGCGTATAATTGTAGGAAATTTTAAACTGCGTGGTTTTGCCGGGCGGAATTGCTTTCGGGCGTACCGTCATGTTGGTACTGTTTATTCTATAGTCGGTTGTTTTAACTTGTTCACCATCGGCAGACAAAGTTTCGATGCGCAAACCCTCGCTGGCGTCATCCGGACTGATTTCCATGAGCCGCTGAGCGCCTTTTTTGTACAGATTAGGGTAAAGTTTGAAAACAACTTCCCGCAAGGTATCGGGGCTATTGTTGATGTATTGAATGCTTACGGAACCCGAAATAAGGCGGGCAGAAGGGGAGAAGGTGATATACAAGTCGTAATTAGCCTTGTTTTGCCAATATTTTGTTCCAGGCTGACCATCGGCACTGCGCGTTCCGTTCGTATAGGCTTTTTGCAGGTTGCGCGCAATGGGCAAGTCCTGCGCCTGCATGGTACCCAAAAAAAGCAGGGCAATTCCGGTACAGAAAAAACGAGCAATCCATGGAGAAACAGACTTAAACATGCGATTTTAGATTTTAGGCCCAAATCTATAAATCATCTTGCGCATGTTTGGTATTTCTTGCGCGAAAAGCGTTGTATAAAACAAACAAGCGTCATTCCACAAAGTATGGAACAACGCTTGTTATCAACGCAATCGGGTTTTAGGCGGGTATGTTGCCTATTTTTCGTCGTAGTTGTAAGGCAAAATTTTAGAATCTTTCACCGTAGACAAGGTCATCAAAGTTTTCAGGCGCTCGATTTCTTCAATCTGGCTGATGGTTTTGAACAACAGTTGTTCGTACGTAGGAATGTCTTTGCACACAATTTTCATCAAAAAATCTGCTTCACCGGTAATGATGTAACATTCGGTTACTTCATCAATTTGGCTGATTTTTTCCAGGAAGTTGTTCAGGGCATTCTCTTTTTTCCAGGCTAATGATACCAGTACGAACGTTTTAACGTTTAAACCCATCATTTGCGGGTTCACCATCGCATGGTAACTTTGGATGATATCGCTTTGCTCCAGTTTTTTTACACGTTCAAGGGTTGGGGCTGGCGACAATCCAATTTTCTTGGAAAGGTCAAGGTTCGTGATCTTGCTGTTCTCCTGAAGGATCTTCAGAATTTTCAAGTCGATTTTATCCAGTTTCTCTGACATAGCGGATTAGGCTTTAGAAAATTTTATTTTGGTCTTCAAAATTTCCCCAAAGGTAGGCCAACAAAAAATAATAGGCAAGTAAATTTTAAATTAACCTCTGTTAATTTTGTTAACAAAGCGTTTTTGTCGCCGATCGTTTAAATTCAAGAAGCCCAAATCGGTCCTTTTTCGATTTTGACCAAAATAAATTTGCCGCAAAATGACAATTGACCCAATTTTAATAAAAAAAGGTTGAAACAACGGGCGTCGGGCAAAACATGCCAAACAAAACCTGTCGATTCAACCTTTTTGAAAATGAATTTTTTGTTAAGCCTGCTTTCAGGCCTTGCTACTATGGGAAAATGCCCATCGACACATAGTCGGAAGCGATTTTTTTCAAGGAGCACACAAATGCCGCTGTACGTACATCCTGAATATCGGAATGTTGCAACAGGGTTTCGCGAATCTGTTGGTAAGCCACCACCATGGTGTCTTGCAAGCCAGAATTTACCAATTCAACTTCGGTGCCACCGCGTGTGAGGAAGTCTTTTTCACGTGCATTGATGGTTTTGCCGGTCATTTCTTCCACTTTATTGAGGATGCCTGTAAACGCTTCGTTTTGGAAGCGATTTTCTAAGCGACCAAAACGATGGTGCGACAAGTTTTTCAACCATTCGAAATAAGAAACCGTTACACCACCCGCGTTGATATAAAAGTCGGGCAGGATCAAAACGCCTTTTTTCAACAGAATTGGATCTGCATCGGCCGTAATTGGACCATTGGCCGCTTCCGCAATAATTTTTGCTTTGATACGGTCGGCATTTTTAAGGGTAATTTGATTTTCCAAAGCGGCAGGAACGAGGATATCGCATTCCAGTTCAAGCGCTGCAGAAGCATCTCCGATGTGTTCGGTACCCGGAAAGCCGATAATCGAACCGGTTTCCTTGCGAAATGCCATCAGTTTTTCAACATTGATGCCGTTGGCGCTGTAAATAGAGCCTTCCCGTTCGGCAATGCCGATAATTTTAGCGTCGCCTTCCTGTTGGCTGATCAATGCAGTATTGCTACCTACATTACCGAGGCCTTGTACGACCATGGTTTTGCCCGCCATACCTTTGGTCAAACCAATTTTGGCCATGTCTTCGGCATGCGACAAACATTCGCGCAGGCCATAAAATACGCCGCGGCCGGTTGCTTCTGCGCGACCACGAATACCATTTTGGGTAACAGGTTTGCCCGTAACACAGCCGATGGAGTCGATTTCACCGTGGCGGAAAGCTTGGTACGTATCGAGAATCCAGGCCATTTCACGCGGACCGGTACCATAATCGGGTGCTGGTACGTCAATACCAGGTCCGATAAAGTTCTTTTTGATCAATTCGGTGGTGTAGCGGCGGGTAATGTTTTGCAGCTGCTCCACCGTGTACTTGGCCGGATTAATTTTGATGCCTCCTTTTGCACCGCCGAATGGAACATCCACCAGCGCGCATTTGTAAGTCATCAAGGCCGCGAGGGCCATTACTTCGTCTTGGTCAACGCTTTCAGCATAACGAATCCCGCCTTTTGTTGGGAGTCGGTGGTGACTATGCTGTACGCGATAGGCTTCAATTACCTCGTAATCGTTGCCTACACGCACTGGAAAACGAATTTGCAATACGAGATTGCAGGCCTTAATTTGCTCGACCAATCCACGCGGGATGTCGGTAAAGGAGGCGGCTTTGTCCACGTAGTTTTCTACGCTTTTAAAAAAACTGATGTGTCCACTCATTGTTGTTCTTCCTTGAGTTGGTGCTCTAATTTGGTTAGTTTACGTTCAATACGCAGCAGAAACCACACAATTCCGATGAAAATCAGCAAAATAACGCCTACTACAACGTTTATTTTCCCGGTTTCCCGCATAAAATCGCGATTCCCCTGCGCCCAAACGCCCGGCAAATATATTGCCATAAACAAAATAATTGTTAAAAAACGGTGCATTTTAAAAAATTTCATGTTCCAAAATGGGGGTTTACCTACGAAAAGTAGTGGGTAGTGATGAGTGATGAGTGATGAGTGTTTTTTAATTTGTGAATATTTTGGCATTAGTTTGTTTTTTCAACACCACTCCTCACTCCTCACTCCTCACTCATCACTCATCACTCCTCACTCCTCACTCCTCACTCCTCACTCCTCACTCCTCACTCATCACTCATCACTCATCACTCATCACTCATCACTCCAAGTCCATCACCCGATCCTCCAAACGCTGATACCGGATCCGCAGCTGCGCCATCCAGAAACCCAGTAAAGTCCAGCCGATGATAGCTGGGTAAAAAACCAGGCGCATTGTGTTATCCAAATCCTGGCTACCGAATGCCGGATTGCCCGTCGCGCCCGGATGCAGGCTCGCAAACATGCGCGGAACGATGTACAGCAATGGAATCAGGGATGCAAACGCGAAAATATTGTACACTGCTGCCAGGCGCGCGCCTTTTTCAGGCTCATCGAACGAACGACGCAGGATAAAATACGCAAAATAGATCAACAAGGCCACGGCTGTCATCAACTGCTTGATGTCATTGCTCCAGGCACGTCCCCAGGCGTAATGCGCCCATAACATACCTGTTACGAGGCCCATTAAACCAAAAAACAGGCCAGTTTCAGCATAAGCCGATGCCCGTCGGTCGTTTTCGAGGGTGGGGTTGCGCAAATACCGGGCACTGGAGATGACAGAGGCCAAAAACAGGAACATCAAAGCGAACCACATCGGTACATGGTAATAGGTGTTCCGAATGCTTTCGTAGATGACGTTGCGGTAAGGGAAGGTAAAATCTTTGATTACATGCAAATCGCCCACCGGATTACGGTTCCATGCACCAGAGCCTGCAACTGCTGCGGTATCGGTGTTTTTGACCAATTCAAAAGCGCCGGGCAACAAGGAAACACCGTCTTTAGGGTGGTCCAGGATCGCATTCAGTAAAACCGATGTGCTGGCATTGGGCAAATCTGGCGGGAATAAAAAACTTGCTTCGAGGCTGGTGTCACTCAAAATCTTAATATCCTGACCTGCCAGCGCATGCAAGGAATCATATTCGAGCCACACCCGCAGTTCGTTGGCTGCACTGCGCGTGTAAAAACTGTTGTAGCCAAAAACTTGCACCGTAACAGTTTGACCCGATTTCGCGGTTTCTGGATTTGTGCGCGTGATGCCTGGCTTCAAAGGGGCCAACATGCCCGCAAGCAGGGAATAAACAACTAAAACTACAGAAAGTGCTTTCCACCACATGGTTTTGCAATTTTGATTTTATTAGTCTTTCCAGATATATGGAAACAGAACGAATGTCAAGGTGATTAATATGGTGTCGATGGCCAACAAGTTGATGATGTCGCGTTGGTAAGAAGTATCTTGAATAAGCCGCAACGCGATGGCCGACAAGCGCACCAGGGTAAGCAATATTGGCAAAATTACCGGAAAACTCAAAATCGCCATTAAAGTAGCCGACTGGTTGGCCCGCGCCGCAATGGAAGAAATAAAAGTAAAGGCAATCGAAAACCCAAAACTTCCCAACAACAAAACCAGGGCAAACAAAGAAGGGTCTTTCACCGGATTGCCCGCCACCAAACTATAGGAAGCAAAAGCCAGCAAACTCAATACCAATAATAATAAGGTGTTGTACAAAATCTTGGCCAAAATGAGCGATACCGGATCGGTTAGTTGATAATAGTACAATTGTCGGGCGCCGCTCTCCTGCACAAAACTTTTTACCACCGCATTGATTGAGGCAAATAATACAATGAGCCAAAATAAAATATTCCAAACCTGCGCCTGCACTTTAATACTGGATATGTATACCACAAACACCATACTAAGCACATACAACACGATGCCACTGATGGCATAGCGTTGGCGGAACTCCAGCAGGAATTCCTTGTGCAATAACAGAAGCAAACGTTTTAAATTCATATATATAGCGCGCCAAAGGTATGCCGGGAATTGGATGTGTGCCGCGATTTTTTGCATTCATTTTGTCAAAATAATCAATCTAAAGAAATCGCCATCCTTTATCCGTTTTGCTTTGTGTTAAAAAAATCTTTGTACCTTCGACATGCGGGCTATCTTTGCCGCCGCAAAATTGCCCCTTAACCACTAATAATTAATCAAACGATTCACTATGAGTTGGTTTAAACGATTAAAAGAAGGCATTTCTACCGCTACCAAGGCAAAAAAAGATGTGCCGGAAGGTGTTTGGTTTCAATGCAAACGCTGCAAAGAAACAAGCACGACCCGCGAATTGCGCGACAATTATTACAAATGTCCTAAATGCGATTACCATACTGCCATTGGCTCGGTGGAATATTTTGACATCATTTTCGATGATCAGGAGTATGTCACCCTGCACGATGATATGATTTCGGTCGATTTTTTGAAATTCACCGATCTGAAACCGTACGACAAACGTTTAGAGGAGTCTATTAAAAAAACAGGCTTGCGTGATGCCATGCGTATTGGCGCGGGATCGGTGCGCAGTCACCGCTTGGTAGTGGCTGCCATGGATTTCAAATTTATTGGCGGCTCGATGGGCTCGGTGGTGGGTGAAAAAATTTCCCTGGCCATCGACTATGCCCTGGAACACAAGGCGGGTTTGATGATCATCTCCAAATCAGGCGGTGCGCGTATGATGGAAAGCGCGTTTTCCCTGATGCAAATGGCCAAAACCAGCGCCAAATTAACGCTGATGGCAAAAGCCGGCTTGCCTTATTTTTCTTTGATGACGGATCCGACGACCGGAGGCGTAACGGCATCCTTTGCCATGTTGGGCGATATCAATATTGCCGAACCCGATGCGTTGATTGGCTTCGCAGGCCCACGCGTCATTCGGGAAACCATCAAGCGCGATCTTCCAGAGGGGTTCCAAACTTCAGACTATTTGATGGAAAATGGTTTCCTCGATTTAATCGTAAATCGGAAGGACTTACGCGAGACATTGGGCGATTTGTTGGCGTTTTTTGATAAAACACACCATGTAGAAGAGGCTGCCTAAGCCTATAATTACTGTGCCTTTGTGCTAAATTTCCTCTTAAAAGGATTTTTAACACAAAGGCACAATGGTTTTTATGATATTTATTTCTAAGATATTACAGCGTATTCCCGCAATTTTTCCCGCAGATCATCGGCACTTTGAAAATGCACACCCTGTATGCCCAGGCTTTCTGCTGCTTTCACATTGTGCAAGTTATCGTCAATAAACACAGCACGCTCCGGTTCAACGGAATAACGCTCCAGCAGGATTTTGTAAATATCTGCAAATGGTTTCCGGGTTTTCTCCTCGCCTGATACCACAATTCCTTCAAACCAGTGCAAAAAATCATAACGCTCCAAAGCTACCGGAAAGGTTTCGTGGCTCCAATTGGTAAGCGCCAACAAACGGTGTGTACCTTGTTCTTTCAAAGCGCGAAACAATTCAACGGTTTCCGGAATTGGACCACCCAGCATGTCTTCCCAACGGCCATAAAAAGTACGAATTTCACTTTCCCACTCCGGCCATTGCGCCACGAGCAAATCGGTGCCTTCTTGTAAGGTGCGGCCTGCATCTTGCTCCACATTCCAATCGGACGTACAGATATTGGCAAAGAAAAAAGCCCGCCGATCATCCTCTGGAATTACCGTGCGGAAAACATATTCGGGGTTCCAGTCGATGAGCACGCCGCCCAAATCGAAAATAATGGTATCAAGTTGCATAACAGGGTGGTATTAATTTTTAAATCAATGACTTAAACATTAAAGCGGAAGTGCATAATGTCACCATCGCCCACCACGTATTCTTTTCCTTCTACCGACATTTTGCCTGCCTCTTTTACTTTGGCTTCCGAACCGTACGTAAGAAAATCCTGATATTTAATCACCTCTGCGCGAATGAATCCTTTCTCAAAATCGGAGTGGATCACACCGGCCGCTTCAGGGGCTTTGGCGCCATTGCGAACCGTCCAAGCGCGTACTTCTTTTACACCGGCAGTAAAATAGGTGATCAAATTGAGCAGTTTGTAGCAAGAACGAATCAAACGGTGTGCGCCCGGCTCTTCCAGGCCCATCATTTCCAAAAATTCTGCGCGTTCTTCGGGCGAATCAATATCCGAAATTTGTGCTTCAATATTGGCACTCAGGTAAATTACCTCCGCATTTTCGCCTTCGATCGATTTTTTGAAGGCTTCGGTAAATGCGTTGCCATTGTGCATCGAGCCTTCGTCTACATTACACACGTACAACACCGGTTTGGCAGTCAACAGCGACAAATCACCCATCAGGCGTAACTCATCGTCCGACATATCCGGCAGCAGTTCGCGGCAAGGCTTGCCTGTTTCGAGGTGTGCTTTTACTTTTTGGAGGGTTACCAGGTCGCGTTGCTCGTCTTTATTGCCTGCTTTGGCCGCGCGCGCTGATTTTTCCATTTTTTTCTCCACCGTTTCTAGGTCCTTCAGACCTAATTCGAAATCGATGATTTCCTTATCCCGCACCGGATTTACAGAGCCATCCACGTGTACTACATTATCGTCTTCGAAACAACGCACCACATGCACAATAGCGTCCACTTCCCGAATATTGGCCAAAAACTGGTTGCCCAATCCTTCACCCTGGCTCGCGCCTTTGATCAAACCGGCAATGTCGAGAATATCAACAGCGGTAGGTAAAATACGCTGGGGCTGAACCAGTTCGGCGAGTTTATCCAAACGTGGATCAGGCACCGTGATTACCCCCATGTTCGGGTCTTTGGTGGCGAAAGGGTAGTTGGCTGCCAGCGCTTTGCCCCGGGTAAGCGCGTTAAATGTGGTTGATTTTCCGACGTTGGGTAATCCAACAATGCCGCACTGAAGTGCCATATATCAATTAATATTAGGTGTGATGGTCAAAAATTGTGCCCTCGCCAAAAGACTTAGGCCTCAAAACGGGCGCAAAGGTAGCAGGAATCCTTTAAAAGCCGAAATAGACACGAAAACTTCATTTGTACAGCAAAACGTACTCCTTATATTTGTGTGGAATTTTTGAAAGGGTGTTTTTGATTGGTTTTAGATAAATATAATGTATAAAAACCATTCATTCAATGCATTTTGCGCCATCACATTTTAATTAAGCACAGCAATTGAACCATTTAGCCCATTGTTTTTTGTCTTTCGGCAACGAAGATTTATTGATAGGGAATTTTATCGGCGACTTCGTGAAAGGCAACGATTGGCAAAATTACCCCTTGGCGGTACAGCAAGGTATATTACTGCATCGCACGATTGACAGTTTTACGGATAACCACCCGGCTACCAATCAAAGTGTGGTTCGGGTAAGGCCTTTTGGCCGGCGTTACAGCGCGCCGGTGACCGATGTGTTGTACGATTATTTATTGGCGATCCATTGGCAACAATTTTCTGACCAGGATTTTGAAATTTTTGCGCAAAAAACCTATCAATCTTTGCAAAATCGAGCTGTGGAAATGCCCTTACCCTTGCGCGATTGGATTCCGAAAATGATGGAAGACCAGTTTTTGCATCGGTACACCACAGAGGAAGGCATGCGCAAAGTGATGCAACGTTTCAGTCGGCGTTTGCCTGTAGAAATTGATACACAAGCGGTTTTGGACTATTTTTTTGCGCATATTGCTGATTTTTCAGCTGATTTTACGGCGTTTTTTCCAGATATGGTGGCACAAGCAAAGGCATTTATTGAAAATCCGCCAACCAAACTTTGAAACAAAACTAAGCAAACAAACAAAAACATGAACGCACTTTTATTCAATGCTGTGCATGCTCCCCTGGAATACACTACGGTTCCCGATCTTAAACCAGAAAAAGGCGTGGTTGTCGTCGATCTTCATGCGGCTGCACTCAATCACAGAGATTTATACATTACACAAGGACAATATGCCGGCATTCAAGCACCCTGTATTTTGGGCAGCGATGGGGCAGGGGAGTACCAAGGCAAAAAAGTGATCATCAATCCGTCGCTCGATTGGGGCACCAATCCCAACGCGCAACAAAAGCAATTCCGGGTGTTGGGCATGCCCGATAATGGCACTTTTGCAACCCAGATCATAATTGCGAAAAAACAACTCCACCCGATGCCCGAGCATTTGAATTGGGAACAAGCGGCGGCACTTCCATTGGCGGGACTCACGGCATATCGCACCTTGTTTACGCGTTGCAAACTGCGTAAAGGTGAAAAAGTGTTGATTTCCGGGATTGGCGGCGGTGTGGCGTTAATGGCGCTTCAATTTGCCGTGGCTGCTGGAGCAACCGTTTTTGTCACCTCTGGAACGGGAGAAAAAATCAAACAGGCCGAAAAACTTGGGGCAAAAGGCGGTGTCAATTATAAAGAAGGTGGTTGGGACAAGGATTTAAAAGCAATGGCGGGCGGTTTTGATGTGATCATTGATTCTGCCGCAGGGGATGGCTTTGGACAACTGGCGGGATTGTGCAATCCAGGTGGCCGTGTGGGTATATATGGGGGCACTTTGGGCAAAATCAACAACCTGAGTCCACAAATCATCTTTTGGAAGCAAATCAGCATCCTGGGTTCCACGATGGGAACCGCTTCCAACTTTAAAAGTATGCTTCAATTTGTGGAGCGTCATCAAATTGTCCCCATCGTAGATCGCACTTTCCCTTTAAAATTAGGTAATGATGCCCTTAAACACATGGAAAAGGGGCAACAATTCGGAAAAATTGTGCTAAACTGTGTTTAAATCTGTTTTATGAAAAAATATTTAATACTAAGCCTTTGTATCTTTGGTTGCGCTTTGACGCTCAAAATACAAGCGCAAAACAAGGCTGAAAAAGCCATTTTAACGGTTATGCATGCCCAGGAAATTGCCTGGAACAAAGGTGACCTCACCGCATTTATGGAAGGCTACTGGCATTCGGATAGTCTCACCTTCATCGGTTCGCGCGGGCTCACACGCGGCTGGCAAACCACCCTCGACAACTACAAAAAGTCGTATCCAGATGCAGCGGCCATGGGGAAACTTACTTTCACCATCCTGAAAGTGGAGCAATTAGACCGTAAAAATGCGTTTGTGATTGGAAAATGGCACTTAAAACGGGTGAAAGACGAATTGAGCGGCCATTATACCTTGCTTTGGAAAAAGGTGGGTGGGAAGTGGGTGATTGTGGCGGATCATTCTAGTTGATTTGCCACAATCACCCGTTTATCACGTTTGAGGCGGATAGCGAAACGCCCTAATGTCCCTTCGTTTTTTCAATCTTTAACTCCTCAAAAACCCGATCAAATATCGTCACGTCAAAATGCTGGTCCTTAAGGTAAGCCAGATCATCCCGCATCAAATCTTCCCAACTGTATCCGGGCTTGATCGTGTCCTTTTGATGCGCCCGGTATATAGCAATGGCGTTGTTGTAATCGTCGTTAAACAAATACAAATGCGCCAGATTGACCAGCATATTCAAATCCGTCGGGTATAATTGTACACCGCGTTTAAAATACGCAAGGGACTCCGGGAATTTTTTCTGCTCTAATAAATACCAGCCGATCTCGTTTACCACATTGTTCTCCAACCTGATCGTATCGAGATGGGTAATTTTTACAGATTTGGGAAACTCCTTGCCTCCTACTGTGCGGGTATATCCGACGATATTCCCCTTGTCATCTTTAATAAATTCTTTTACAGCCGGAAATTCTTCATTAAAAAAATTAGTGGGCGACGTAAAATACATGGTTGCATACACCCCGTTTGTATAAAAATGATACTTGTAATCCTTTTTGCCAACAGCGGCCCATGATTTGTCATACAAAAAAATACCTTCATAAGTTTTCAACACATTATCCGGTACTTCTACCACTTTTTTGCGTTTGGGTTCGCGGTAGAAATTTTTCCAATGGTAGGCTTTGGCAACGCTATTGATAATTTCCGGTATCAGTTTTCCGCTTTCACTGTTCAGAAAAACAACAACCCCATAACCGTCCTCCAAACTGCCGTAAAAATCGCCACAAAAACCGTCGTTGCCGGCCCCGTGTTCGAAGTATTTGACGCCGTCATGGTCTTCAATAAAAGTGCCCATGGCGGTCGGACCATTATGGTAAGGTGTTAAATGCAACTGCACCATTTCCGGACTTAATACCTTAGAGGGTTGTTTGCCCTGATAAGCCAGTTGCATATCAATAATATAACGGCAAAGATCGCTTGGAGTCATCCATAAACCTGCTGCTGCCTGTTCGGGGTACACATGGAATTTATCCTCAATTGGCGTACCGTCTTGCCTGTAGGCCGATGCGCACAATGGACGTTTCTCTATGGCTGGCGGTTGCGCGTACGTACTATTCACCATCCCAATGGGTTTTAACACGTTTTCATACATCCAGACTTCATAAGCTTGCTTGGTAATATCGGTAAGCAGCACTTGTGAAATCGTGGTGCCGCCGCCAGAATATTCAAAGTTCAAGTCGGGTTCGTACATACTGCGCACGGCGGGGGTAACAGCCGCTCCTTTTCCGTCCAGCACTTCATACACCGTTGGTATCGGTCCGTTGATGTTGTGCCCAGGGAAGCCATGCACGGTTAATCCGGCATTATGGCTGAGGATTTGCGCCAGTGTGATCGGTTTGCCTTTTGAAAGCGAATCGTAGGGGAATTTCCAGGATTTTAGATAAGTATTGATGTCTGTATAAAGATCCAGTTTATGGTCCTGGGCAAGTTTCAAAATACCGAGTGCATTTAATGTTTTACTTATAGAGCCGGGCTCAAACAAGGTCTCGGGCGTCACGGGTCTTTTTTCCGCTTCATCGGCCCAGCCGTACCCTTTTGCCCATACGATTTTATAATCCTGAATGACCGCCATACTCATGCCTTTTACCTTGTATTTTACCATTCGTTCGGTAATGGTACTTGGCTGTTCGTCATTCAACAGGATGCTACCGGCTATATTTTGCTCCACTTCCTTTATTTTTTTAAGGGTCTGGGGCGAATAATCTATTTGTGCAAAAATCTGAACAGTGCACAGGCACAGGGCAATCAACGTCAATCGTTTTTTCATGGAACAGTGTTGCGTTTTTATAAATGTGGAATACCGTAAAGTTATCCTGATTGCCTGTCTTGTACTCAAAATGGATGTAAAAGAATGTAAATGGGGTGGATTATTCTGGTTG
>CAIVGO010000485.1 GCA_903905445.1 uncultured Bacteroidota bacterium | reverse complement strand
TACCGTAACCTGATAGGTCGTGGTTTGCTGCATCTGCGCAAGTGGCTGCGGACAAGTGGCACAAGAAAGCCCAGCAGCAGGGCTCCAGGCGTATTGGAGCGGTGGCGTTGCCGAACCTTGTAGCACCAACGGAAGGAGGTACGTGGCGCCCGCTGCAAGGGCGACGTCGGGCCCCAAATCAACACTCCAGACCGCAGGATCTTGTAAATCAATATTTTCCGAAACAGTACAGCCAAATTGATCCGATACTTCCAAGGTATAAGTGCCCGCTGGCAAAAGGGTAAAACTGGTTTGGGTTTGTCCAACCCCGCCATTCAATCGATACTGGTAGGGCGCGCGGCCGCCCGTTACCTGCTGCAACCAAATAGCACCATCTGTAAAGCCTGGACAAGACGGGTCCACGACCGCCCAGCCAGCCGACAAAGGAGTAAGTACTTCCACTTTAAAACTGTCGGCGCCCATACAACCCAAAGCATCGGTTACGGTAATCGAATAAGCGCCACTACCGATTGCACTGATTTTGTTGGAGTTAGCTCCATTCGACCAAGTGTAGGTTATAAAACCCGGCGCTACTTCAAGGCTTGTTTGTTGGCCTGCACATAATACGGTATCACCTAATATTTGGGGCACAGGCAATGCTTGTACAATCAGTTGGAGCGTAACGATGGTGTCACAGGCCCCTGCAAAACCGCGCAAGGTATCGGTATAAATTCCCGATTGCAGGAGCGTTTTGCCACCGAATTCAATACTGCTGCCCACGCAAATGGTTTGATTGAGGTTGCTTAAAAGCGCTGGTTCCTGTATTAGATCCAGTTTGATGGCCAAATCACACACCCCCGGAATTTGCAACAGGCGTTCATATCGCCCTGCTTGCTGCAATGTATCGCCATACCACAAATAGGAGCCGGTACAAAACACGGCATTTTCCTGCAAGGTATCAGGAGGCGTCAAACTCAGGGTAAGTTGAACATCCGTCTGGCATCCGGCAACAAGGAAGGTGTCGCGATAAATTCCAGGCGCATCTAACGATTTATTTTGCCAGTCAAGCGCCCTACCCTGACAAATGCTGGTATCCAGTTGCAGGGTCGGATAATAAAAACTGGCCGAAATACACTGAATGGAATCACAACCCCGCAAAGAAGCGTACGTAACACAAAAACTGGTATCGGAATACAGCACAAATCCTTGCCAATTAATAGGTTGACCAACACAGGTACTCGCCTGCACTTGCACCCGAAAGGTGTCTGCCGGACTAACCAACAATGTATCTACCCAACGACAGCCTTGCAAGTCAATCGCCTCTGCCCAATATAATCCGGCCGTATCAACCAGAAGACTGTCAGCAAGGATGCCGGTGCTCCATACGTAAGACAAACCCGCACTTTGCGGCGGTGCCAAGGTTTGTGTTTGTGCGGTGCATACATACAAATCAGGCCCTAACGAAAACACAGGTGCTTGATTTTCAATGATTTGAACAACCGCGGTATCTGCCGTGCACAAACCATTGTTTACAATATAGGCATACGCCCCTGGATCGTCCAGCAAAGCTTGGTAGATATTGGATGGAAACCAGGTGCCATTTGGATCTGCATTCCCCAAAAGGGAAGCGGCTAAAGTCTGCGGCAGCGCATTATTGCAAAGCGCCAGACTGTTGTCCGTACCTGCGTTGTTGGGCGGGAAAATATTGAAGTAAGTATAGGCCGTATCCGTACGTCCGCCGGAAGCATACACCACCCACTGCACGGTGCGTGGCCCAAAGCCCGTTGTACCTTTCCAACTCATTTGTTGCAGCAATTGATTAAAAACATCCGAATTACTGCCACTACTACTCCCCGGGGTGTTGTAAAACCAGGCATTTCGATTGTCCGGCATACTCATCTGCAAGCCCGGCAATGGCCAGTTCAATGGACCAATCAACTCATCGGCTGTAACCAAAGAATTATTTAACAATTGAACATGCACAGAATCAATATGATAGCCTGAGCGAAGCAGCGCATCCGTGGTATCGGCGAGCAGTATCTGGGTAGGTAAGCACACTGGCGCTGGCATATAATCCGTTGGCGGCGCGAAAGAAGACGTGTCGGGATCCAAATTGAGTTCCACCCCACAAAATGAGGCGTTGAATTCGTTTTTGATGGCGGCTCCGAGCGCGCCGTAAGGTAAATCGCAGAGAAAAATGGTGGATTGGGTGTTAAAATCTAATGTGTATAGCTTCCCGGTTGCAAACATGTTTACATTTTCAATTGCCGTGATGTAAGTGGTGGTGCTATCGCAAGAGGGTGCATAACTTACAATGCCCACAGCAAAAAAATTTGGATCCGTTGTATAACTAAAAAGAACATTACTCTGAACAGGATCCGAAATGTTTACATCAATTAATTTGTTAGGCAAACCTGCCCCTAATAATTTTCCATTTCTAAAGGTCAAATCACCTCCCAAAGGAACAGGTAAGGGCCCTCCATGGTTGGTTAGTAAACCAGAAACTAAATCATAACTAAAAAAATTAATTCCACCAAAATATAGAACATTATTTAAAGAGCATGTTAAGGAATTCCCTCCAACGTTAGTAGGAAAATCAATACTTCTTTGGGATACACCTGTTAAAGTATTAATCTTGCTTATCCCTCTACTTGAAGGACCTCCTTTACTCTCTAATGCATATAAATTGCCTTCTGTATCAAAAGCAATGTCAGTAAAAATCTGGTATGAGGCATCTGTCGGGGGTACCAAATCAACAACGTGGGTAATCTGGCAGGTATTTGGGTTAATCCTTGAAATAACATAGCCATCATTTGTTGCGTTTATATGAATATAATAAATATCCTGAGAGATTAAATTAAATCCCCAAAAAATCAGGATAACAAGCATTGTAAATTTCCTGCTCATATCTTTCATGGACCTCAAAATTGATTAGGGGTAATAAAAATCCTCGGCTTTGAGGTTTTCACTCAAAGCCGAGGTGTGGAATGAATAGCATTTTTACTGTTTCACAATTCGGACAGAAGCACTACCAGTAGAAGTTGTGGCGTTAAGCATGTAAACGCCAGGTGTTAAATGACTTAAATCATTTATTTCAAAGGTTTCCTGTGCTATAAACTTAAGTGGTGAAACTTCATTCATATGTACCTGTGTTGAATGTATTTTATTTATTTAAATTAGGAATTCAAATGTATTAATATTTTGCATGTTTTGCAAACACTTTAACTAAATATGCGAATAAGTAACAATGAGGTAATATTGTATTTCCACCTCCCTCCTTCACAATCTCCGCCCGCCGCCCGCGAGGCTCCTACGTCAAACCTCCAATCTGTCCGGTTGTACCTAACCAAACCGGTTTAGAAAAAACATCGAACACCGAATATCCAACACCGAACACCGAAATAAGGCAGCGCCACCTCCGGCTTTTAATGCTTGCATAGCCAAACGCAACGCCCCACTTTAAATTTCGGTGTTCGATATTCGATATTCGGTGTTTTAATGTCCGCCGCCGCCCATAACACGGCCCTCAATTGCCCCGTCGCTGTGCTTCACCACTTTCACAAAAAGCACCGCCACCGCAGCGCATAACAACAAAACACCCGCCAGGATAATCACGTTTTCCGGATTGCCGCCCAATAAACTACGATAATACAAGGGCAAGGTGAAAATCTGGATCATCATCGGGATCACGATAAACATATTAAAAATGCCCATGTACACACCCGTGCGCTCGGGTGGAATACTGCCCGCCAACATGATATACGGGTTGCCCATCATGCTGGCCCAAGCCAAACCAATGCCGATCATCGGGATAAACAAATACAATTCCGTGTGTATCATTGGAATACAGATCATGCCAATGCCCGCAAGGGTCAGACAAAAGCTGTGCATCACTTTCGGACCAAATCGCTTGGTGAACGGCACCAGGGCGAAGGCAGCAATAAAGGCCACAAAATTATAAAAGCCGCCCACCTGTCCGTTGATCAAACCGGCCTGCCGAAACGCTGAACTGGATTGTTCGGTTGTTTGAAAAAAGGTGGTGGAGATGGACAAGACGATATATTGCCAGTAACAAAACATGGCGTACCACTGGAACAGTTTTACAAAAGCCAACTGCTTCATGGTCAGCGGCATTTCCTTGATGGCCTCTACAATTTCCTTAAAGGTAGCAGAAGCACCTTTGGGCATTTTTCGCATCCGATCCAGTTCTTCCTCGGTAAGCGGGTACTCTTTGGTGGTACGAACGGTCCACAAAATGGAAAATATCGAAAAGAAGGCACCAATTATAAAGGCAGTAACCGTAATGTAGGGGATATTTTTGGCATTCACCGCGTCCTGGTTCATGCCAATCAATACGAGTAAGGTTGGCGTCAGGTAAGACAACGTTTGTCCCAGACCAGTAAACGCACTTTGGGTCATAAAACCAATCGAGTGTTGGTCTTCATTAAGTCGGTCGCTCACGAAAGCGCGGTACGGCTCCATGGTCACGTTGTTGGCTGCATCCAGGATCCACAACAAACTGGCGGCCATCCACAAAGCACTGCTAAAGGGCATAAAAAACAAACTGATGCTGCAAAAAATCGCCCCAATTAAAAAATAAGGCGTGCGGCGGCCCATTTTACTGGTCGTTTTGTCACTCAAAGCCCCAATAATCGGCTGGATAATCAAACCCGTCATCGGACCAGCCAGCCATAAATAAGGCAAACTCGCCTCATCGGCACCCAAATATTTATAAATCGGACTCATGTTGCTCTGCTGCAACCCGAAACTATATTGTATGCCAAAAAAACCAAAATTCATATTGAGAATCTGGTAAAAACTAAGACGCGGCTTTAAACTGGACATCTGACAAGCGTTTGTGGGTATGAAAATCCTGCTCCCATATCCGGCGAGCAATAACAAGCAAATAAAATTTTGTGTTGAAAATATGGCTTCACACAAAAGTTGATTTCCCGCAAACGTATTTTAAAAGAATCAGATTGCCAAATAAGAACTCGAATATTTATTGAATTACATAAATTCAAGCAAAGTCCGATAATCATCCCAGCGCGCATCTTCGTTTTTCATTTCCAGTAATTCCATCAACTGGCCTTCGTACAAACTTTCCAATTCTTGCGCCGTACGCGCTGTCCGCAACTCAACAACACCTGCTTGTATTTGTGCTTGCCGCCAGGCATAGGTTTTTTGCATTTTCTCCAGCGTTTGAGCGCAAGCCGCGGCATGGTCTTCATCGCCTTTACCCGCCACCACCGCATCGGTAAAGGCTGCCCGGTTGCGCGCGATCATTTTTCCGTCTTCCAAAATAAAATAGGCCGTGTGCGGCCAGGCTCCTGCGGGCGCGAGCAGGTGCGCGTACAAGACCAATTGCAGGTCTTCCCCATTCTGAATCAATTCTTTACGACGTTTGGCCCCGCTCCATTTGAGGTCTACAATCGCGCGTTCTTCGCCCCGTTGTAGCACCAAATCGGCTTTTCCGTGCACTGGAATACCCATGAACTGTCCTTCGAGGCGGTGTTCTGTATGTAAAACACTCCATCCATTGTTGCGCAACAACGAAATCAAACTCCAGGCGGCGTTTTTTACCCGATTTAAAAACGCATTGCGTTCGGGTTCTCTTCCATATAACAACAAGGTGGCGCCTTCTTTTTCGAGCAGGGCAGGTGCTTTTTCATCGACCCACTGTTGCACGCCGCGTTTATCGAGCTGATCCAAATTGCCTTCCGCCAATAAAAATTCAAAAAAGCGGTGCGCGAGATTTCCCAATAAGGTTGGTCCGGCGTTGACACTCAATAAATTAATCGGATAAAACCGCAGTTTTTGCCGAAAAAACCAGCGATGCGGGTAATAAAAAAACGATTCCAGGTTGGTCGGTGTTTCGTATTGGGTTGCCTTCAATGCCAAGGCCTGGTTAAAATGCAGCTGGGGCTGCGGCCGTCCGCTAATCCGTTGAGGCAATTGAATTAAACCGGGCGTTTGCAGAATTTGGCTCAGTTTGGCCCGGTCTTGTGCTTCATCCAGGCTAAATGTAAAGGACTTGTGGTGTTTGAATTGCGCTTCCAGGTCTCCCAAGATCAAACTAGGGATGGCAGCGGCGCCATTGCGTTGTGCGGGTACCACCAAAATCAATTGTTGGCCGGTTTGCAGGATGGGCCGTTGTTGGCGCAGCAGGTTTAATCGACCTTGTTGATCTGGACTAAACAGCGCTACACCGTTCTTTTTCAACCAATTGCGTTCAGAAAGTTGCCATTTATCCGGTTTGGGTGCCGTGTTTTCAAACAGGCAGTTCCACCAGATTAAGGCATTATAGGGTGCTGCAATCGCGCCCGGCTTTTGCACATATGGGTACGAATCGACCGCCGGTTCCAGCATTTGTACCGGAGAAGGATCGTAAATGGTACGTACGATCCGTTCCAATTCTAAAAATCCGATGCGTTGCTCTGGTAAAGCATCCAATAACTCATGAATCCGCCTTGCTTGTTCCGCCAAAGTCAATAAGGACATGTTTTTGCGACCATTTTGTTCAAAAAAGTCGAAAGCCCAGTCTTGCAAATATTGGTACAAAGCCATCGCCTCCCGTTTAGGGGCTGTTGTTTCCGTGCGATAGCGGCGGCGTTCAAACCAGAAATTATACTGTGCACGGGCGGTATCGGCATCTTCGGCTTTATCCAAATAACCATACACAGCTGCAAACCAGGTATCGCTAAACAAACCCGGCTTTTCGGCCAATACCCGTGCGATTTCCAGGGCCAAGGCATCATCGAAAGGCTTTACGGGCAAGGTGACGAACTCCATGATTTTAATGATATCCACGGGTTCCCACAAAAAAGCGGGCGCTAATTTGAGCACTTGCAAGGAAGGACGTGCCGAGGAGGCCGACAAAACGCCCATCGCGGGCAAGCCTTCCTGCACCAAGGCTTGTTCTAAGGAAAGATCCAGTTCTGAAGCCAGCAAAAGGGGTTGTAAGGTGGGGTTTTGGCGGAGCAATTGCGCCAAAACCAGGGCGGCATCGCTGTCCCGATGGGCTTTTAAGATTAAAATAGAGCCATCTTGTTCGCTTGTCCCTTCAAACGGTGCTTGAGTTTGTCCTAAAATGGCGCGTTGAAAATACCCCAGGGCGCTGTGGGCAGGTGCTGCGGGTTCTGATGCTTTTTCGGAAACACCCACACCTTTAAGTTGTAAAATATCTAAAAAACGCTGAATAACAGGCGTTTGCAAAGAAAATGGTTCGTATAAAAAAACCTGTTCGAAGGGTAAATCCTGTCCCGAAATTTGCGTCAATACCTCCTGAAAACGATCGGCCCAGCCCCGTGCTTTTACACGGTTGGCCGGGTCTGCGCATTTTACCTTAAAAAGCGCCTCTACGGACGAAAAAGTACGCAAACGTGCCGGTAAATCGGGCGATGCGGCGAAATCCCAACCAGCCAACACCAATTCATCCCGCCATTCTAACAGGGCTGCTGCCGTCGCAAATCGGTCGGCTTGAAAGGATTTTTCATAAAAAATAGATTCAGAATCACCCGCTTCCAAAACGGCGTTCAGTGCTTGCCGGTACAACTCGATGCGCAAATAATCGGTATTTTCCGGGTAGCCGCCCAAACCCAAGCGGTGCTCCAGCCAGCTCAGCAGTTTTTGTGGTCCAAAGTACACCTGTGCGGCTTGGGGCGGTGCTGCTACAATTCCGTCGAAGTCTGTTCCAAAATGCAAAGTCATCATACAGGCAAAAATAGGCGCTTCCATCTTTTTGCTTTACTTTTGCGCCACTTTTTTGAAACAATTATTTTTAAAAATGGAATCGAACGAAATCGTAAAGTCGAGTGATATTACCATCCGGGTTGGCATGGATGCTACAGGTGTACCTACTAAAATGGAATGGGGGGCCAGTGACCGGAACAATGGCGCATTAGACGAATGCAAAGCCATGGTGGTGGCCTTGTTTGACAAAGATCACCGCGACACCTTGCGGATTGATTTGTGGACCAAGGAAATGCAGGTAATGGAAATGGACCGTTTTATGTACCAGATTTTGCGCTCGTTGAGCCAAACCTACCTGAATGCGACCCAAAACAAGGCCTTGGCGGAGGATATGGCTCGGTTTGCCCAACACTTTGGTGAGCAAACCGAGGTAATCCCGAAAGAAGGTTAATTTATTTGCGTTTTGCGCCCGGTTTGGCGGGCTTTACCGGTGCTACATTCGGACGTTCTGTTGTCTTTTGTGTTGCTTCCAGATCCGTTAAGGCATTTGGGTCGGGTAACTGAAAATTGCGGAAAAGCAAGAACAATCCGCCCAGGAACAACAACAAGGTCAGGATCGAAGCGGCTGTTGCGATTTTGCCACCCGTGTAGTACGATTGTGGCTCAAAACGCATTTCCAATTTCATGTTATTGCCGGCCGGCAGGCGCATTGCACGCAGCAAATAATCGGCTTTTATGAAATCGTTGGTTTTTTCACCGTTCAAGTAACAGGTCCAACCTTTGGCTGGTGGGTAGTAAATTTCAGAAAACAGCGCCAATTGTTCAGATTTTGCACTGTATTCGTACTGCATTTTATCAGGATGGTAATTGGTCAGGCGAATCTGCGCGGTGCTGTCAGGAATCAAGTTGAGTCCTTGCAGGCTGCTGGCAGCGGATTGTTGCACCACGGCCTTGGTTTTCGGGTCGATTGTGCCTAGGGCGTGTAATTCGGCATCACCGGTAGGCAAGACCTCGTAACTATTTACAAACCAGGCATTTCCGCATGCTTTTTCATTTGGAATAACGTCGCCTTTTTGCGTGACAATGTATTTCCCGTTGAACATGCCTACAATGTGCAGGTTTTTACCAAGGTCTTCACCAAGGAAAGTATCCACTACTTCCTGATAACGTTGCAATTTGGCAGCATGGTAACCACTCAAACTTTTGTGGAAGTAGGAGGTTGTGGCATTGCCCGCAATTCCGCCGCGCGAAAGATCCAGTACCCGGTAAGATAAGGCCTTGTCTTCCTTGATTTTAAGGTCAAATGCCTGTGGTTGCGGTGCTGCCGTGGCATTGCGTTTGCTTTCGTATTTGTTGGTATTGAGGTTGCGGTTGCAAATAACCCAATGGTCGCCTAAGGCTAAAACCGTGATGCC
>CAIVGO010000484.1 GCA_903905445.1 uncultured Bacteroidota bacterium | reverse complement strand
TACGGTATCCAAGGGGACATACCACAAATCTGTTTTGCCTTTTCCGCCCGGCCGGTCACTTACAAACCAAAGTACCGGACCTTGTGCCTTTTTATCATACCCAATATTAGGTTGCGTGCTGGTATACCCTGGCAGGTTTATTGGCGCAGGAAGTCGAACAGGGGCCAACCAACGATTGCGCCGATCAATGACCGTAAGCCATAGTTCACATCGGATATCTGAAGCATTTTTATTTTTACAGACCGTGAAAATCACAAAATGACCGTCGGGCGAAAACGCCGTATGGGCAACATGGGCCGTATCGGTACTCGGAAACCCCCGGCCAGGCTCCCTCGAGCGCGCGCCTTTTATCGAAAGTAATACCTTGGTGATTTTCGCTTTCGGGGTACGTCGGTCCTTTTTTTGATCAAACCGATAGGAAGAATAAAACAACGAATCCCCCACCAAGTAGGGGGCGAACTCTGAATAAGGGCTGTTGATTTCTTTCCCCAGGTGCTTAATGTCAACATGTTGGAGCCGACCGGCCAATTGCAAGGCTATTTGTGCATGGGCAATGCCATTTTCGGCCAAATGAAGCAGGCTGGTATCTGTTGTATGGGGCGCAGATAAAAATTCTTGAAAATAAACGATCGCTTCTTCATAAGCGCCCTTTCCTTGCTTGATCTCGGCCAACCGAAGTTTGAGCAAGGGATATTTTTTTGTGGCTTTATTGTTTTCTGCAATTTTGAGGTAAGACTTTTCGGCTTCCCCATAGGCATAAATGAGGCGGGCGCTCTCTGCATATTTCCAAAGGATGGCTAAATCAGCAGCATTTTTCTCCAATACCGTGGCGTAGTATTGAATGGCAGCACCAAAGTCTTTGTTTTTAAATGCATCATCCCCTGCGCGTTCGAACGACTTGAGCGACTGCCCTCGTACCGATCCCGCGATACATAGCAATAAGCCAATACATAATATTGTGTGCGTTGTTCTCATAAAAAGTATAATCCGATTAGGTTTCGGGAAAGCGGGGGATTAAAATCCTTGCTTGATAAGAGCAAGGAAATGGATTAAAAGTAACTTATTTTAAAAAATAGGGCAAGATTTGAACGATTTGAGTGCCGGCGCGGGCAACATTTGGTAAATAGCCGATAACTCGAAACCTCCCCGATTGGATGTCGCTACCTGAAACGGCGAGCTGTTCCAATCGTAACTCAGCCCAAATATCCAGTTATTGCGTTCCAATTGTACGGCTGGAATCCAAGCGTCGCCCAGCCGATGCGCCAAAGAAAAACGGGCGGCCATATGACTGCCGGGCCCCTTGCTGAGTACACTGCGCAATCCAGCCCCCAACACCATTTCACGGCTCTGCTGCATTTGTCGCGCCAATCCAAAACCCACCAAATCTAACCACTCGCGCACTTGTAACGCACAGTCCGCGTGAATTGTTACATGAATGGGTAGTCGAAAATTATTATCAGATGAAAAACTAATATCAGGCTGATTGAGATGCAGGGCAGCTATCCCTGCTTTGACAAAGGTTCTGGTTTCTGTAGACTGATAAAACCAATGAAAACCAGCCGATAAGGTAGGCCGGACGCGACTGTTGGCGTTTAATTGTTCTTTGGTGGCCAATCCCGGATCAAATAAATCGCCCCCCCATTGATTCTGGAAAGTCAATTTGTCCAGGTTTACATACCGCTGTGCAATACCAATGCCAAAACCTGCGGCAAGACCTTGGGTGCTGGAAAGGGCGTGTATGACGCTGCCTGTAGCCCCCAATTGTGTCCAGGAAAGTCCGCCGTCGCCTGCAACATCATGTTGCAACAAAAATCCCAGCGCAATTTGGTTGGAACCAACTTGAAAAGGCTTCCAGTCGATGGCACCCGCAAATGTCTGATACGAAACCGGCACGCTGGTCCACTGCGAACGATAAGAGGCAGCCCCCCGAAAGGCACCCTGAAAAATTCCAGTGGCGGCCGGATTTAAAGCCAAGGGTTGGTTGTAAAATTGGGAAAAGTGCAGATCTTGTGCACTCAACCGCAAAGATACCAGTACGCAGGTTAGGATGAAAAGGCGTGTAAACATGGATTCTTTGTGTGAATTTGAAGGCCCAAGGTAAAAATTTACATCTAAGACTGATTATTATGTTACTAGAGATTTGTGTTACGAATATACAATCTGCACGGATTGCCGAACTTGCCGGTGCTCAACGCATCGAACTTTGTACCGGATTGGACCTGGGCGGCCTTACGCCATCCTATGGCCTGATTCGCGCCGCCTGCCATCACTTGAGTATTCCGGTGCATGTGTTGATTCGTCCAAGGGAGGGCAATTTTACCTACACTGAAGAAGAAATGGAAATTATCCTGGACGATATTCAGTTTTGTAAAGAAATTGGCGTGCAAGGGGTGGTGGTTGGTGCGCTCACCCACGACCATACGCTGGATGTTGGGCTTTTCCAAAAAATGACGGAAGTGGCCGGAAAAATGGAGGTTTGT
>CAIVGO010000483.1 GCA_903905445.1 uncultured Bacteroidota bacterium | reverse complement strand
CCTTTATAACTAGTGAGGAGTGAGGAGTGATGAGTGAGGAGTGATGAGTGATGAGTGATGAGTGATGAGTGATGAGTGGGCGTTTCACGCTTGATTTTTCGTGGAAACAAGGTTTTATATTTCAATCGGCTCATAACCAAGGTGTTATGGGCCGATTGTTTTTTGTGTATGGTGTAGTACAGAGGAATTACAAATGCGTCTACAAATGCGTCTACAAATGCGTCTACAAATGCATGACTTCTCCGAAGTCAGGAGGGGTATTTGGTATCGTTTGTTTTTCTACAAATGCATGACTTCTCCGAAGTCAGGAGGGGGGTATTTGGTATCGTTTGTTTTTCTACAAATGCGCGACCTCTCCGAGGTCGTAAATGCTTGAAAATCATATTTTTAAAATAATTTTAGGCATTCGGGTTCTCTTAATTTTCAAGGTTTATCACTCCAACTCCTCACTCCAACTCCTCACTCCTCACTCCTCACTCCTCACTCCTCACTCATCACTCATCACTCATCACTCCTCACTCCTCACTCCCCTTCATCTCTTTCTCCAACGACGCCAACAACGCATCCATGGAATCAAAGGCTTGGTCGAGGACGCGGTCGAGCCAGCTGCGGCCGCGTTCGGTGTAGAGGACATAATAAAGGGCGCCGCCGATCACGGCAATGGCTACTAATATTTCGAAAGTGCTGCGTTTTTGCATGGAAAGGGATTTTTAATTAGGGTTGATCGTTGGATTGGCCTGCATTGAGCGATTGGGTGTCGGGCTCAGGCAGGGCGTTGGGGAGGATGGTGGGGGCGTCATTGTTGGGCAGGCGTTTGCGCAAATTTGCCAGGCGTTGGCGCATCGAATGCACCATCGATTTACGACTGGGGATGCTGTTGCTTGCTTTTTCCCACAAATCTGGACCCATTTCCATGGCCACGGGGGCAGCGTACTGAAGCAGGAGTTTCAGGCGCGGGTCGCGGACCAGCAGGTTGGTGATGAGTTGTACGGGCAAGTTGCGACCGAGGCGTTTGATGGGGTGTTCACTGCCCGGTAAAGCAGGTTTGTTGTCTGTTTTAGGTTTGCCATCCATGCCGAGGAGGGAGAAAAAGGCGCTTTTTACAAAATTAGCGGGTTTTAAATCCTCTTTCACCAGTTCGAGGGTGGCTTTTAATTCAGCCGTTTCCTGGTCCATTTTTGCCTTCAGTTCGGCCTTGCGGCGTTGCAGTTCGGCCAGGTTATGCACGTCCTGCTTTATCTTTAAGATCGTCATAGCGCAAAAAAGCTTCTATTATTTTTGAACGTACAATGGGTTTGAGCATAAAAAAGGCAAGCAGTGCGAGCGGGACGAAAACCAAACCTGCGAGGGCGAATCCGCCAGCAGTGCTTCCAAGGAGTTCGCCGAGCCAAAAAGCGAATCCGATGCTAAAAAAGAAGAGGATTTGCAGGGCTAAAATGGCGACGACCAAACCACGCACCACGGAAGAGACCAGTTCGGCGCTTTTTTCGGCAGCTACAATGGAGTAATATTCCCAACGGGTGTCCAGGTGCTGCATGGCCTGGTCGAGCAGGCGTTCGGCATTTGATTTTTCTGTTGTTTCTGTTGACATGTGTTTGTTTGATTGGGATAAAATTACGGGTTTTTGTGTTGCCATAGGGGAATTTTTTTTGCAGCGAAGGTGGTGGGTGGATGCGCGAACGTAAAATAAAAATCAGCGTACCGTGGAAGCAAAATAGAAAAATGGGGAAAAACTTCTTGTTGCGCGAGTAGAATATTGAACTTTTTATAAATTTCTATGGTTACACACTTGTCTATGTCCGATACATGGTTGTATATTTGCGACCGCTTTTGAAACATGGAGGTTATAGCTCAGTCGGTTAGAGCGCTAGTTTGTGGCACTAGAGGCCGGGGGTTCGAATCCCCTTAATCTCCCTACTCAAAATAAAAGCGTCATCCCGTTTGTTCGGTGATGACGCTTTTGCATTTTATGGGCCTGTAAAGGTCTTATTGTGACCGCTTTGATTGGACTAAAACCCGGTATAGTCCTAAAAAGGACCTATTTTTGGGGCGTAACTTCTCCTACCAGGCCCACTTTCGTTTCGTTGGGATAGGTATTTGCGGTCACGTACACCACTTTATGTTGTTTCCCTGCTTTACCAGTGGTATTGAATTTGGCCAGAATTTCACCCGTGCCGCCTGGGGCAATTGCGCCTTCAGGCCATTCCGGAATGGTGCAGCCGCAGGAAGAGCGCGCTTTTTGGATCACCAAAGGCACATTACCTGTATTGGTAAATTTAAAAATGTGGGTAATAACCTCGTTTTCGTTGACGGTACCAAAGTTAAACTCCGGTTCAGCATAGGTAATGCGGGCCAACTGATTGGTATCCAGGGGCATATCGGCGGTGGCTGGATTGCGGATGATGCTGGCATTGGGACCTCCATCGCGAATTTCTTTTACCCCACTTGCGCCGTCATTTTTGCAAGCCGACAAATACAGTCCGGCTGCAAGACAAATTATGCATATTTGTTTCATAAAGATTGTTTTTGTGCAATTTTGCCGCAAAGTTAATGGTAAAATGGATAAGCATTTATTTTTACTTGGTTTTATGGGTGCAGGAAAAACGTATCTTGGGCAGCAACTTGCCGAACAGCAGGGGCTTCCGTTTTACGACCTCGATCAAATGATTGAAAACCAATGGGGTAAATCGATCAGCGCCTTATTTGAGCAAATGGGCGAAGCCAGTTTCCGGCAGTTGGAAGCCGATGCCTTGCGCCGTTTGGCTGGGTTGCCCGTTGGAATCGTAGCGGTAGGCGGCGGTACCCCATGTTTTGGCGATAATATGGCCTGGATGAATGCACAAGGGCTTACGGTATATTTAAAAATGCCGGTATCGGTCCTGCTTGCGCGCCTAAAGTCGGAAACCGCGCAGCGTCCGTTGTTGAAGGGCAGGGTAGGGGATGCGTTGGAAACCTTTGTACATCAATTACTTGCAACCCGATCTGTGTATTACGAGCAGGCAGCGCTTGTTGTATCGGGCGATAACTTATTAGAACAAATTCTATTTAAACTTTAAGCCTTTTTCGGTTTCCGTCAATTTGCCTTCTTCCAGCAAAAATTGCAAAACCTGTGCCACCACTTCATGGCGTTTAGGGGCAAATGCTTGTAAAATTTCCTCCAGGGGCAGGGCCTCGTGTTTCAGCACCAATTGAATTTTGCGGGTATATTGTTCGAACATTGCCGTGGGCACATCACTTTCATTGCGCCCGGTGCAAACATCACAAATACCGCAAGTGGGGCTTTTTTCTTCTCCAAAATACTGGAGCAGCAATTGACTTCTGCAACGGCGCAGGGTGGCGTACCGAATGGCTTGTTCCATCCGTTGTTCGGCTGCCTGTTTGCGGAAATTGAACTTTACCAGGTCGATTTCCAATTCGGAGGCGGCTACCCGGGGCCGCAAAAAAATCAATTGCGGTTTGTCTTTTTTGGGTTGATAATGCAGAATATTTTCTTTTTGGGCCGTTTCCAGCACCTGGATGACGGTTTCCAGGGGTAAATTGGCAAAACGTGCCACATTGGGTTCGCTGATATCCACCCAATTGTGTTGGATGCCCGGATAGGCGCGCAGCAACACTTTCGTGACTACATCGGCCTGGCGGTTGCGCAGTTGATAATCGTATAACACATCCCGGGATGCCGTGATACAGGCACTCGCAGGACTGCTGCCAGCATCGCTGATGCTCATCCAGCCTTCTTGCTCCAGCAGGCGCAGGGCTGCGTGCGTGGGGGCCAGTTCTAGTTTGAACCGGTTGCTAAAGTCTTGTAAATCAAAGTCAAAACTCTCCCCTTCACCCGCTCCGATTGCCAGCTGGGTATAATTACAAAGCGCCTGATAGGTTTGGCGCAACAGGTTAAAATCTGGAAATGCGGTTTTTAAGTGAAAACGCAGCGCGTCTTCATCAGCCGGGGCAAACAACAACACGGCGTACGATTTTTTGCCATCTCGTCCACCGCGCCCTGCTTCCTGAAAATAGGCTTCCAGGCTTTCGGGCAGCGCGAGGTGCACCACAATGCGCACATCCGGCTTGTCGATGCCCATTCCAAAAGCGTTGGTGGAGACAATCACCTGAACCTGGTTGTTCATCCAGGCATCTTGTTTGTTATTGCGTTCTTCCGGGGAAAGTCCTGCGTGGTAATAATCGGCCCGAATTCCTTGTTTTTGCAGCAATTGAGCGATTTCTTTGGTTTCGCCCCTGCTTCGGGCGTACACGATGCCGGTTCCGGGCACGCTGCGCAGAATTTGCACCAGTTTTTCCCGTTTTTTATACTCGTACAACACCGAATACGAGAGGTTGGGGCGCGCAAAGCCCTGCCGAAACACCTTTTTTTCTTTAAATTCGAGTTTTTCCTGAATGTCATCCACGACTTCCTTGGTCGCCGTTGCGGTGAGTGCCAGGAAAGGCACATTGGGCAGGAGGGTGCGCAATTGCGCAATTTGGAGGTAAGGTGGGCGAAAATCATAGCCCCACTGACTGATGCAATGCGCCTCGTCGATGGCGATCAGGTTCACCTGCATACGCGCAAGGCGGGCGCGGGCGAGTTCCGAAGTAAGGCGTTCGGGGCTGATATACAACAACTTATAAGCGCCATTGCAGGCATTTTCGAAGGTAATATCCAGGGCACGGCGGTTCATGCCAGCATAAACGGCCGCGGCGGGTATGCCTCTATTTTGAAGGTTTTGCACCTGATCCTTCATCAGGGCAATCAACGGCGACACCACAATGCAGATACCGTCCATGCACATCGCCGGCACCTGGTAGCAAATTGATTTGCCACCACCGGTAGGCAGGAGCGCGAGCGCATCCACCCCCGCGAGGGCGGAGGCAATAATGTCGGCCTGTAAAGGACGAAAGGCATCATACCCCCAATATTGCTCCAGGACTTCTAAAGGCGCGCGCTGCATGGTTGCAAGGTTAAAAAGAAGGGGCAAATATCCGAATTGACCGGGACAATGCGGCTTTACCGCGTCAAAAATGGAGCCTGAAAAAAGGCAAAAAAAAACGCCCACAGGCAAAACCTGCGGGCGATGCGGAGGAAGAGAGATTCGAACTCCCGGTACCTTTCAGTACGACGGTTTTCAAGACCGCTCCATTAAACCGCTCTGGCATTCCTCCGTAATTTCTTACTGCCCCAATCGCTTAGAGCGGCGCAAATTTACAACATTTTACAGAATCTCCAAAAAAAGTTGAAAAATTTATGTTGACATGCAGATTTTTTCAGGCGCTTAATCGGCCATCGGCATGACAAAGCGTGAAGGCACCCCGTCACTTTCGGCAATTTGTTGGAAATAGGTATCCAGGTATTCGGTTACCTCATTGATGGTTATGCGCGACAGATATCTGGAATTGCAAATATTCATCAGTTTTTCCTTGTTGTTTTGAATGAGCAGCGTGGCGCGTTTGAGTGCATCTTGCTTCAAACCGGAAGCCATCAGGAACCGGTCTTTCACGGTTTTTAACCCGCTGTCTGAAGATGGACTGGCATAAGGCGCGCTTACCAAGCCTGAAAAGTCGAAATCATAGGGCAAAACAATCACTTTGCCCGATTCGGGGGCTTTGAGCAAGCGCACATTGCGAATCATGGCAATTTCCCAGTCGGTATTGCCAATCATATAATTGTACACCGCTACTAAAGCTGCTTGGTTCATCAACAGGCTATCTGCCGGAATACCATAACTGTCTACCACGGTGCCTTTTAAGCGTACCGAACTTTCCTCTTCGTCCTCTACCAACATGGCAAACATGGTTTTTTTGGATTTTTCCACATGGCTATCGCGGAGGGTAAGTTTGATGAGCCGGGCTTTTACACTCAGGGGCGATAACTGTTCAAACATCCGGTAGGCCAAATATTCTTTCACCAGGAGTTCGTCGCTTTCCATATTATCCGTGCAGGGTAACACCAGTTTGATTTCGTTGAGGGTATCAAACCCGGCGGCTACCAGCATTTTTTTGGAAAACTTAATTTTCAGGGGTGGTATTTCCGAAATTTTGCGGCGGTATTTTCCGCGGGGGCGCAACTCCATTTTCAAGGTTTGCCCATCTTCTGTGGTGAGGGTTCCCGGAAAATATTGGTTCGTTTTTTTGTTCGCAATCAGGGTGGTGAAGTCCGCCTCAATGGTAATTTTAGCCGCTTCAACTTTTGTCAAGTGGTTAAAAACAGAAATTGGGGGGCTGGAAGGGGCCGTTTGAGCTTGTACTTGGGGCAAAATACCCAGCAAGCTAATAGCCAAGTATAAAAAAAATATTCGAATTGCTTTCATGTTGTCAGAATTTTATTCTGAATTTCGGACAGAGGGTGTGGTTAGTGTATCGAGATTGACCGAAGTAAAACGACGGTAAACGAAAGATTATTTTGAAAGAATTGATTATTATTGCAATGTTCAGAATTAATGCAAAGATGATGCCCGTTTCGCCAAGTAAACAACAATATTCGACGAAAAGTTTCGCCTATCCAGACCAGTACGATGAAATTAACCTTAAGGACACCTTGCACCGTGCGAAGGTTGCAAAAAAACACAAAATGCCAGCGTGCGACAGGGAACTCAAATTTCTGTTCGTACCTTTGTTGATGTTCATTCATACAAATTCTGGAATCAAATCTATGAAAAAAATTTTTAGCAGCTGCGCCATCGTGCTTTTTTTTATTCAAATCGGGTTGGCACAGTCTACACCGGTTTGCGGCAATACGGTAGCAGATCAATTGGAGCATCGGCCACGACTTCGGGAAAATATTGCCACAGTGGAAACTGCACAGGGTGTTTCTGACCGGAGTGCCATTCAATATGTACCTGTGCATTATCACATTGTTGGAGATGCTACGGGCGCTGGTAAGCACAAAGAGGCGGGCATACTGGATCAATTGTGCGACCTGAATGCTGCGTATGCCCCTATGGATATTCGTTTTTACCTCAATCCGCACCCTACTTATGGGCTTTTTAATCGGTCTATCAACAATGATAATGTGTACAGCAATCAGAATAATTCGTTTCTGATGAGCACACGCCGACATACAAAGGCAATCAATATTTTTGTGGTAGAAACCCCCAATTCCGGCAACAACAACCCCGGCATTGTACTCGCTTATTATTCGCCCAGCAACGACTGGATCGTAGAGCGCAAAACAGAAACCAAAGGCGGCAACAATGGTACCCTTCCACATGAAATGGGGCACTTTTTCTCCCTGATGCACACCTTTTTTGGCTGGGAATCCGACCCATTCGGACCAGATGATGCAGGTTGGCCAACCGCACCGGTTACGTCTCCAGGTGGTGTGCCTACCGAGCGCGTAAATGGCACGAACTGTACCACCGCAGCCGATGAAATTTGTGATACACCACCTGATTACAATTTTGGTTTGGAAACGGGTAATTGCAATCCGTACACTGCCGGCGCACTCGACCCCCTCGGCACGCCTGTTGACCCCATGGAAGTGAATTTTATGGGCTATTTTCAGGATTGTGGCACCAATTATAAGTTTACAGCCAACCAGCATTCAATTATTCTGGCTGACCTGGCTACCAGCTCAAGGAATTACCTCGACAATACCTTTGCCCCGGTTGCTACCGAAATCGCCACACCGGCCGATTTGCTCGTAAGCCCCGCAGCTGGCGCAACGTCTCAATACTATGATGAAGTTTTGTTTCAATGGCAGCCTGTTACCGGTGCACAGTACTATTTGCTGGAAGTCGACTTGTCCGCATCGTTTGGTACGCCTTTGTTGCAATCTTTTGTGGTAACAGAAACCTCAAAATTGGTAACCGGATTGACGGCCAATAAAAACTACCAGTGGCGTGTGCGTCCGTTTAACCAATATGTAACCTGTGCAGAATCGAAACAGCGCAATTTCCGCACCTCTGCAGTTTCTGCCACCAACGATATTCAAGGCCTGGATGCCTGGCAAATTGCCCCCAACCCCGTACAAAGCGGTAATGGTGTGCAACTTTCTTTGCGTACCAGCTTGCCAATTGACGCTCAAATCCAATTGGTGGATGTGGCAGGACGTATCATCTATCAACAAAATGCAGTATCTATTCCATCGGGCGACATGACCCTGGAATTGCCTACCGCTAACTTGTCGAACGGCCTGTATTTTGTGCGTTTATCTACCGAAAACGGCCAGGATGTGCGTAAATTGATTATCAATTAAGAAGCGTCCTTTTAATTCAAAAGGAAT
>CAIVGO010000482.1 GCA_903905445.1 uncultured Bacteroidota bacterium | reverse complement strand
AATCGCCGTGGTGTTTTACTTTTCCATTTTATATTTTAGCAACAAAGCCTTGTTTCTAAATCCAGGCCTGCAATGGGGCGCGCTTGTAATTTACCTCGTGTTTATGTACCAGGCTGCTGTAGCCGATTGCAAATTGCATGGAGCCGAACGCGATTTCAAGGAATTGGTGCGCACCCCCTTTCTCGTTTTTTTATTGATTAACTTTGCGTATTACTTGTTTTTTTACACCCTGCATTTGGCTGATAAGTCTTTAATTGTGATGGAGTTGGATGCAAATATTAAAATGTTGCAAGCACAAATACAGGCGGGTACAGGCGATCCGGTAGAAGCCAATAATTTGCGTTTACAAATTGCCGACCTCGAAAAAATCAAGGCAGCGCCAACCCAACCGCTTGGCCCCGTATTGATGCAAATGGCGCAAGGAGCGATTGGCGGATTTGGACTGGCAGCAGTAATTGCGGCAATTTTGCGGCGGGCATAACTTATGCACAACCTTAAATAGTTAGTCAACGCAAAGTGGATATGAAAATAGTTGGCTTCTAATCCATTGAAAATCAAGTTTTTTTATCCACCCATCCTTCAAATCCATTTAAATCTGGGTTTAATATGCAGGCCAATACCCCTCCCTCCCGTTTTTCAGTATTTCGGAAATGGATCCAGTTTATGAGCATTTCGCGGCTGATTCGCTGGACGATTTACGTTTCCTTGAGTTATTGGGTGTATGCCAATTGGTGGAGTGACCTTCCGATGGCGGACCTCAAAACTTGGTACACCTACCCCGAATCTCAATTTATCGTGGTAGATGGCATGGAAGTGCATGTGCGGGTGTGTGGGAAAGGGGAGCCGATTCTATTGCTGCATGATGCCAATAGTGCGCTGCAAACCTGGAATGGTTGGACGGAAAAATTATCCAAAAAATATCAGGTGATTGCCGTGGATTTGCCGGGTTTTGGCCTGACCGGGCCGCATCCGCGCAGTTCCTACAGTGCCTTTATGTATGCCGACTTTTTACAGCACTTGGTCACCGCCATGGGTATTCCTAAATTTCACCTGGCTGGTTGTGGCTTGGGTGCGCAGATTGCCTGGTTTTACGCAGCCGAATCGCCAGATAAAATCCGCAGCCTGATCTTGTTAGATGCACCCGGATTTGAAGGGCGAAACAATGACGCACTCACCATTTTGGCGCGTACACCATTGCTAAACCGCGTTATATGGACCATAACACCGCGCATGGTGGTAGAAATCATGTTGGAAGATGTGTACGCTGATGATACCCAAATCACCGATTCGTTGGTGCAGCGCCATTTTAATTTGCTGCTAAGGGCCGGAAATCGAAAAGCATTCACCGACCGGGCGCAAGTAAGCGATAATAAGCCGCCCGTAGATATTATCGAAAAAATAACAGCACCCACCTTAATCTTGTGGGGCGCCGAGGATGCGCGCATTTCACCCGAATATGCTTACGAGTTTCACCGACGCATCCACGGCGCTTTATTAAAAATTTATCAAAACACCGGGCATTGGCCGCAGGAAGAAAACCCCGACCAGACGGTAGAAGATGTCATTGCTTTTTTGGAAGGTAAGTTTTAAGGCGCTACACCTGGAATCAATTCCAATTCAGATGCCGCTTCTTCTTCTTTATTGGTCTTGTTAAAGGTCCGATATTCCACGCCATTTAACATTTGTAGCAAACGGTCACGTACCACCATGAATTGTTGCAGCGTTTCGCCCGTAATGGGTTGTGGTTGTGGCAAATTGAGGCGTAAATGATCTACCTCGCGGCCATTTTTCCAAAAACGGAAACAACAATGTGGTCCGGTTGCCAAGCCTGTCGCGCCTACATAACCAATAGTTTGCCCCTGCGCAACACGTGTACCCCTGTGAATGCCCCGCGCAAAGCCCTGCATGTGCAGATATTGTGTTTCGTAAGTGCCATCGTGGCGAATTTTAACAAAATTGCCATTGCCACCACGGCGGGTCGCTTCCTCTACCACGCCTTCTGCAACTGCTATAATCGGCGTTCCATAAGGTGCTGCATAATCCGTTCCCAAATGCGCTTTGTGGTATCCCAAAATTGGGTGGAGCCGGTTTAAGTTGAAACGGCTGGAAATGCGAGAAAACTTCACCGGCGATTTCAAGAACGCTTTCTTTGCAGGGCGGCCATCAAAATCAAAATAATCGACCTTTTCGCCTTCTTTTTCGTAATTAAATGCGTAAAAAGATTTGCCCTCACGCTCGTACATGGCAGCAATGATTTTACCCGTACCCACAGCAACGCCTTCTACAAAATGCTGCTCATACACCACTTTGAAGCGATCTCCTTGTCTTTGATGATAAAAATCGACGGAAGAAGAGAGTACATCAATCATACCATCTGCCAGTTCATCATTGAGGCCGTTATCCGTAAGTGCCTGCCAAAAACTGGTTTCAAGTACGCCGGATGCCGCTACAATTTCGGTTTTTACATCCCTTTTTACCACATTAACTTGAAAAGGCTCGGTCAAGTTAAAAACTACATATTCGTATGGGGAAGGCTCATAAACCATTTGGGTAGCGTGGGCTTCATGGGCCTGTTTCAGGAAAAACAGCGTTTTCCCGGCACGCATCGAATTAATGTTAAAAACCCCTTTGGAGGCTTCAACCAGTGCCGCAACTTGTGGGTACGTAAGCCCTTGCCGCATCAGAATTTCGCCCAGCACATCGCCAGAGCGCAAGGTGTTTTCAGTAAGTTGGTAAGTATTGAGTGAAAATCCCCAACGTTTAATTTCAGGGGGAGCAGATGGGGATAAGGCCATGGAAGCGGCCTGATTACGCTGTTTGGCAATTTGTGAAGAAATCAGGATCAGTGCTGTCAAAAAGGCCACGCCACCGATCACCAGCCATCCATTAGAAGGAAGTGCTTGTTTCATACGCCGCATCCATTGTTGCGGCAACTTCTTTAGGTCGTTCACTTAATTCGTAGGTATTTAGATTAACATTCGGCTAATACGATTTGAAAAAAGCCGTAAAAACTGGTCCGGTTTGGAGGAGTAAATAGTAGGAAAATACTATAGCATACCATTGTGTGCGTGGCAAAAATAGAATTGCATTTCGGTTTTTTACACATTCGGGTAGTTAAATTCGCCAACAGCCCGGTGTTACTTTTGTGTGGAAAACAAAATATTGCTTTTTTTAGCTTTTAAAATGCTTATAATTAGTTTTTTATAAAATATATTTTTTTAAATTTAAAATCGAAAATTCGCTGAGACTTTTCAGCGCCGAAGGAAGTGGCCAATTTGGATAGGGATCGGGCCTATTTTTAGGGGTTAAATCTGTCTTGCAACGTAAAATTTGCTGTACACCCTTATATTAATGAAGAATCGAAATAAAATTTGCCCTACCTTTGCAGTATGCTTAGTTTGAACAACATTTATATCCAATACGGTAACCGCATCCTGCTCGATTATGTCAGCGTGGTGATTAAACCCGGAGAACGGGTCGGTTTGGTGGGGCGCAACGGCGCAGGAAAATCTACGCTCTTAAAAGTAATTGCCGGTGAAATGTCGCCCCATGAAGGCAATGTCGTGGTACCCAACCACTTTACCATCGGGTATTTGCACCAGGACATGCTGCTCCCGAAAGGAAAAACGGTACTTGATGAAACCATGACCGCCTTCAGTGAAGTACTGGAACTCGAAAAAAGGCTGCGTCATATCGAACAGGAACTCACCGTTCGAGAAGATTATGAATCGGATGAATACGCCCAACTCATTGAAGACATGGGCGATGTCACCGACCGCCTCCACCACTTAGGCGGTCATACCACCCAGGCCGATGCTGAAAAAGTACTGGCAGGACTTGGTTTTAAACCCAGTGATATGCCCCGCCTCACCGATGAATTTTCGGGCGGATGGCAAATGCGGATTGAATTGGCCAAAATGTTGCTCCGCGAACCCGATTTGCTGCTCCTCGATGAGCCTACCAACCACTTGGACATCGAAAGTATCCTGTGGCTGGAAGACTTTTTGAACAGTTACCAGGGAATGGCCGTTGTAATTAGCCACGATAAGCGCTTTCTGGACAATGTAACCAACCGCACGGCGGAGGTTGTACTCGGGAAAGTGCACGATTATAAAGCCGCATACTCCCGGTATGTGGAATTGAGCCAGGAACGCCGCGAACAAATGAGCGCCGCCGCCGAAAACCAGCAACGCGTAATTGCCGATAAAGAACGTACCATCGCACGCTTTATGGCAAAGGCCTCCAAAACCAAAATGGCCCAGTCGATGCAAAAACAGCTCGACAAATTGGAGCGCATCGAAATTGACGATACCGATACAACCTCTATGATTATCCGCTTCCCGCCACCCCCACGCTCGGGCGAAGTAGCAGCTAAAGCGGATCACATGACCAAAAAATACGGCAGTAATACCATTCTCGACAATGTGGATTTCAATATCCTGCGCGGCGAACGGGTAGCCTTTGTTGGTCAAAACGGACAAGGAAAAACAACTTTGGCCAAAATCATCTGCGGCATGGAACCCGCTACTTCTGGCGAGGCATCCCTGGGTTATAATATTCACCTGGGGTATTATGCGCAAAACCAGGCCGAAACCCTCGATCCGAAACTGACCCTGATCGAAACGATGGAAAAATACGCTCCACCAGAAATGCGCACCAAACTGCGTTCTATCCTGGGTGCGTTTTTGTTTAGCGGGCAGGATGTCGATAAAAAAGTGGTCGCACTCTCCGGGGGAGAACGCGCACGCCTGGCTTTGGCCTGTATGTTGTTGCGCCCGATCAATTTCCTGGTACTCGATGAGCCTACCAACCACTTGGACATGACTTCTAAGGAAGTGTTGAAGCAAGCATTGATTGATTTTGAAGGTACTTTGCTGGTCGTAAGCCACGACCGCGAATTTTTGAGCGATCTTACCCAGCGTACCATCGAATTCCGCGACCACAAATTGATTGAATACCTGGGTGATATCAACTACTTCCTCGATAAACGCAAACTCGACAACATGCGTGATGTGGAAATGCGGACGGTCAATGGTGCTACAAATGGTGCCGCGAAAGGGAAAGAGTTGAATGCGGAAGAGAAAAAGGCACTGCAACGCAACGTGCAAAAATCTGAAAAACGCATCGCCGAACTCGAGCAGGAAATCAAAGGCATCGAATCAAAAATGGAAGCAGCCGATTTCTACATGAAACCCGAAGCCGATGCCGTGATGAAAAAATATGCCGATCTAAAAGCCGAACTGCAAAAAGAATACGCAAGCTGGGAATTGGCCGTAGAACAAATTGGGTAAGATTTTTTGGGCCGTTGGTCTATAAAATTGGGTGAACATGCAGCTTGTCCGACATTTGAAGTGTCTGACAAATCTGTGTTCACCCATTTTTTGTAGGATGCACACCCCGGTTTAAACGGGAGGCAACACTACCATTCAGCCCTATGCAAATGTTTATGCGCCTAAAAATTTGGCTTCCCCTGTTTTTTATTGCGTGCTCTAGTCTTTTCGCCCAGGCCCAACAAGGACTCACCGGAGCATATTATCAAGGTACCCGATTTGAGCGGTATGTGCTTTCGCGCACCGATCGAGACCTGGATTTTGATTGGGATCAGGTGCCACCCGCCAAAGGTCTTCCTCCTTCCTATTTTTCTGTACGCTGGACTGGTTTTCTAAATGTACCCAAATCGGGAAAATACCTGTTTTCAGCCATGGTCGACGATGGCATCCGCCTGTGGTTGGACGATCAACTGATTATTGACGCCTGGAACCTGCACGATTCAGAGCGCTTTAACGGATCCGCTACCCTGGAAGCAGGTAAATCTTATGCCTTGCGGGTCGATTATTTTAACGATATATTTGAAGGTGAAATCCATTTAAACTGGCAAATCCCCGAAACCACGGGCAATTTCCAGAAAATTGACCCTAAATATTTTTCCAAAACCAAAACCCGTCAGCAACCCCTCCGAAAACCCGCGCCAACGCCTGTGCCGGAAAAACCTAAAACCAAGCCTCCTGTTCAAAAGCCAGTGGTTGTGGTTAAAAATCAACCAGATTCGCTCGAAAAATACCTGCCCCAAAATATTCTGTTCGAACAAAGCAAAAGTATCATGTTGCCCGGCTCAAAAGTGGAATTGGATAAACTGGCAGAGATGCTTTTACGCCACCCGGAAATAAACTTGACGATTGAAGGCCATACCGACAATATAGGTGATCCAGATAAAAATATGGTGCTATCCCAGGACCGTGCAAGGGTAACCGCCCGTTATCTGGTAGAAAAAGGAATTGCGGGTAAACGCATTGATGCAAAAGGTTACGGCAGTACCCAACCACTCAGCACTGAAAATACTGCCGCTGGCCACGCCAAAAACCGACGCGTCGTATTTATCTTGCGCTAAAAATGGTTCGTTTGTCGTTGTGCCAACACTTCGAACAGGCTATGAAAACCTTTTAACAAGCCTCTTTGTTAGCCTTGCAACAGTTCACCATTCAAAGTCATCCCAAGATGAAAGTTTCAAAATTTGTTTTGTTTCCAGTTATAGCCCTGATTATGTTTTCTTACTGCGCTTCTAAAAATGAGGCTAAAATACCCACCAACCTGCAACATCCAACGCTTGCCTTGCCTGCAAAAGTGGATTTAACCGGCATGAGTAAAGCGACCTTTGCCGCCGGTTGTTTCTGGTGTGAAGAGGCTGTGTTTGAAAATATTAAAGGTGTTTCCGAAGTAATTTCCGGCTATGCAGGCGGAGATACAGAGAACCCCACCTATGAAGAAGTCGGTTCTGGTCGTACCGGCCACACCGAAACAGTAGAAATTTATTACGATTCTACAATTATTCATTACCCTGAGCTGATTCGGGTGTTTTTTGCCTCCCAGGATCCAACGCAAGTGAATGGACAAGGCCCCGATCACGGCACCCAATACCGCTCGGCAATTTTTTATCGCAATGCCCAGGAGCAACGTATTGCCATTGAATATGTAGCCCAATTGACCAACTCAGGCAAGTTCAGCAAGCCTATTGCTGCACAAATCGTACCTTTCACAAAATTCTGGCCCGCCGAAGATTACCACCAAAACTATGTGGTGCTGAATCCTGGCAACCCTTATGTTCAACACGAATCACTTCCACGCTTGCGCCGTACGCTTGAGCAAGTACCGGATTTGGTAAAAAGCAAAAAGTAAAGTTTCTTTTTAACTAAAAAACTGATGTATGGCACCCATACATCAGTTTTTTTATGCACATAAAGCAATTTATTATTAAATATTCGCAGTTATCGGCTATATTTCGGATCGAAATCAGTTGAATAGATAGATTTTATCACCCGCTTGCGTGCTGGCAGTATTTTACCTTTACCTTTCTATGAAGATTCTTTACCACGACCATGTTTTGCTCCATGAAACGGGGCAGCACCCGGAAAACCGGCTGCGGTTGTCCCACTTTGAGCATTTGAAACCCCTCGAAATAGCACCCGATGGGACCCATGCGCTCACCCTGATCCATCCCGAATCTTATATCGATCGGGTGCAGCACCATTGCGCCAATGGGTTTCCCCTGGATGGCGATACGAAAGTGCACCACCAAAGCTTTCTGGCGGCTACAACAGCAGTGGGTTTGGCCCTCTTAGCCGCGGAACAGCGCGACTTTGCCTTGGTACGTCCGCCCGGCCACCATGCCTTCCGTTCGGAAGCGCGAGGGTTCTGCATTTTTAACAACGTCGCCATTGCTGCCCAAAAAGCGGCAAATGAGGGTAAAAAAGTGCTCATTCTCGACTTTGACGGGCATTTAGGCGATGGTACTATGGATATTTTTTACGACAGCGATCAGGTTTTGTTTTGGTCTTTACACCAATATCCTGCCTATCCTGGTAATGGTTCAGCCCAGGAAATCGGGGTAGGGAGCGGACTGGGTTTTACCATCAACCAACCCATTCCACCGGCATCGGGTGACGATATTTTTTGGCATGCTATTGAATACATGTTGCCTGTTGCGCTTCAATTCAACCCGGATGTGGTGGCAGTTTCAGCAGGTTTTGATGCGCACCAGTTCGAACCACTGTTAGAATTGCGCGCAAGTGCTAATTTTTATTATAAAGTGGGTAAAATGCTGAGCGAAAACTTTCCCGGAAAGGTATTTGGCGTGTTGGAAGGCGGTTATAATGCCCAGGATTTACCCCATTGTGTGCACAATTTTATTGCAGGCATCAACCTGGAACCAATGCCCTACGAAGAAGCCAGCACCAGCTCCGGCATGCGCGTGTGGGAAACGTACGAAATGCACTTGCATACCGCTGCTGCACTTTTATCGAAATTTTGGAAATTTTAATATGAAACGTGTTCTAGATCAATTTTTTCAGCCAGAAAGTATTGCCTTGATTGGCGCAACCGACAAGCCGGACAAAATTGGTTTTGCCGTTTTACACAACTTGCATACGTTTAAAGGGAAAGTCTATCCAATAAACCCAAAGTATGCTGAATTGCAAAATCTTAAATGTTATAAAAAACTCAAAGATTTACCAGAAAAGCCCAGTTTGGTAATTATTGCAACCCCGGCCACCACCATCCCCGGTATCCTCACAGAATGTGGTAAATTTGGGGTAGAATGTGTCATCATTTTATCTTCCGGTTTTAAGGAAGCAGGCAACGAAGGGGAACAAATTTACCGCGATTTGCTCCATGTTGCCGACAAATACAAAATTCGAATATTAGGACCCAACTGTATGGGCATTTTGGTCCCTTCCATTGGACTGAATGCCACCTTTGCTTCGGCGGTTCCCGGACCAGGCCGAGTGGCATTTATATCCCAAAGTGGTGCCTTGGGTTCGGCGATTCTCGATTGGGCTGCCGATAAACGGGTCGGTTTTAGCTATTTCGTGTCAATGGGCAACATGGCGGATATCGGTTTTGAGCATTTGATCGATTATTTTGGACAGGATAGTCGTACGGCCTGTATCCTTATATATATGGAGCATTTGGTCAATGCCCGCAAATTCATGAGCGCCGCCAGGGCTTTTGCACGTTCCAAACCCATTGTGATCCTTAAAGCAGGTTCCAGCAAAGAAGGTGCCCGTGCTGCCATGTTACATACCGGCGCACTGGCTGGCAATGATGCCGTGTACGAATCGGCTTTTCGCCGTGCCGGACTCATCCGGGTGCGCACCATTCAACAGTTTTTTGATTGTACCCAGGCTTTGGCAACCCAACCTTTACCCGCTGGGAAACGCTTGGCCATCATCACCAATGCTGGCGGACCCGCCATTATCGCCACCGATGCGCTTATACGCCGCGGCGGCACCCTGGCTCAGTTAAAACCTGAAACCATTGAAAAGTTAAGCACGGTTTTGCCAGACATTTGGAGCAAAAACAATCCAGTAGACCTCAGTGGCGGTGCAACAACCGAGCAATTTCGGTTTGCAATCCGTACCTGCCTGTTCGATCCAAATGTGGATGCCTTACTTATTGTACTTACGGCACAACTAGTCACAGACGCCAAAGCAATAGCCGAAGTGGTGGTCGCCGAATCAAAAGCGGTCTTTCCTAAACCCGTTTATTGTGCCTGGATGGGCTACACCTCCGTAATTGAAGGTAGATCCGTGTTGGAAAAAGGGAAAGTGCCTTGGTATCCTTTTCCCGAACGCGCCGTGGAAGTGTTTATGCACATGGCCGATTATAAAGAAAACCTCGATCTTTTGTCTGAAATGCCGCCCGATCAGCCCATCGGATTTGCCGATATGCGTCGAAAAGAAGCTGCTACCATGCTTCGGCAGTTGCAACAAGCAGGGCGCACTCAGTTAGATGAAATTGAAAGTAAAGATTTGTTGGCCCTCTATGGTATCCCGGTTAATATCAGTTTGAAGGCAAATACCGAAGCAGGGGCGCTTCATCAGGCCGAACAACTGGGCTATCCGGTGGTAATGAAAATTGAATCTCCCGATATTTGGCACAAACAAGCGGCAGGCGGCATTAAAACCAATATTGAAAACGATACAGAACTCTTGCAATCGTACCAGGCCATGCACGCGCACGTACGCAACCGCAGGCCCGATGCCCGCATTGAAGGCGTTAGTATTGAAAAAATGCAGCCAATTCAGCATGAATTGCTCATTTCTTCTGAAAAAGACCCGGTTTTTGGCCCGGTAATTACCTTCGGGCTAGGAGGTAGTACAGGCGACTTATGGCAAGATCGAACAGTCGGTTTGCCCCCTTTAAACCTGGCACTCGCCAAACGCCTCATTGAAGGGACCAAAGTGTATCAATTAATGCAAGGTTACGGGCATCAAACACCCGTGCCCGTAGATATGCTGGAAGATGTTTTATGCCGTTTTACTTACCTGCTCATGGATTTTCCGGATATCCGGTCCATCGAAATCAATCCATTTGCCATGCAGCCCAAGTTGGGGATCGTATTGGATGCTAAAATTGCGCTGGAACGGTCGCCCAGTTTGCAACGCGATCCATACGCCCACCTGAGTATTTTGCCTTATCCAACCCAATGGATCAAAAAGGTGAAATTGAAAAACAAAATGGAGGTACTTTTTCGCCCAATCCGGCCCGAAGATGAACCTATGGAGGCCGAATTAGCACGAAATGCTTCCAAACAAAGCCTTTATTTCCGTTTTTTCGGGTATGTTCCCGGAATCGATCACCGTTTTTTATCCCGACTAACCCAGGTTGATTACGATCGGGAAATGGCCATCGTGGCCCAGGTAGAAGAAAATGGGGTGTCCAAAATCATCGGAGAAGTGCGCATTGTGGGAGATGGCTGGTATGAATCGGCTGAATATGCCATTTTAGTCGCCGATCAATGGCATGGCCTGGGCTTGGGCGGTATGCTCACCGATTATATCATTGAAATTGCGCGCGCCCAGGGTTATCACAAAATAACGGCCTCCTTTTTAAAAAATAATGGCGCTATGCGCAGGCTTTTTGAACGCAAAGGATTCACCAATGCACCCGGCGATGAAGATTCTAATTGGGCGTTCTTAGATTTAAAGTAAGCTTTTTACAGAAGTTGTTACTTTCGTGTCCGATAACAGCATTTTGTAAAACTTGATTAAAACGCTATCTGCATGTCTGCTCAACGCCAGGGGTCTCGCTCCATTTCCATCCTGATCGCCATCGTTGTGGCGGCCATTTCTTTGTTCAAATATTATGGTACCAGCTCCTTCAATGACATTACAGGAGAAAAACAACACGTCGCCGTTACGCCTGAGCAAGAAGTGGCAATGGGCCTGCAAAGCGCGCCGGGTATGGCAGAAGAGTTTGGCGGATTGAGCAGGAACCAGCCCGCAGCCGCAATCGTTAACCAGGTAGGACAACAAATCGTGCAAAAATCGACCGCTAGCAAGACACCTTATAAGTATGACTTCCATTTGCTCGCCGATCAGCAAACCATCAATGCATTTGCTTTGCCGGGCGGACAAATTTTCATCACCGAAGCCTTGCTTTCCCGCCTCACTACCGACGGTCGCAACCTCAACCAGGATATGCTGGCGGGTGTACTGGGCCATGAAGTAGGCCATGTTGTAGCGCGCCACAGTGCCGAAAAAATGGCGCAAATGGAACTCGCACAAGGAATTACAGGTGCTGTAACCATGGCAACCTACGATCCTAATAATCCAAACACCGCCTACATCGCACAGGCAGTGTCCAACATGATCCAAATGAAGTACGGCCGCGACCAGGAATTGCAAAGCGACAACCTAGGGGTGCGCTTTATGATAGAGGCCGGTTACGACCCAAGCAAATTAATCAACGTAATGGAAGTCCTCAAACAAGCCGCAGGACCAGATAAAACACCCGAGTTCCAATCCACCCACCCCGATCCGGAAAACCGCGCCGCCCGCATCAAAGAAGCCATCGAGGAATGGAGCAAGAAAATGTAGTTGTTTTTAGTTGACAGTTGACAGTTGTGAGTTGATAGTTTGAGTTGATAGTTGTGAGTTGATAGTTTGTCAACTTTTTCCGGGCGTATCCACTTTTGGCATGCCCAAATTTAGTTGATTTATGAGTTGATATTCAACTCCTTTTTGTCAACCATATTTGGGCATGTCCAAACTCACAACTATCAACTCACAACTATCAACTAAACCGGTTCTCGTTCAATCGGGCAAGTCATACAGTGCGACCCGCCACGTGCACGCGACAACTCATTTGAAGGGATCGTGATAATGGTGTTTTCCACCTCATCCACGGTGATTTTGCCATTATCAATGTCGCGCAGCAGTTTTTGGGCGCCAATTACCTTATAGCCAAAGTCTTTAAAGGCACGCTCTGTAACTGGGTTCCGATCATAAGTGACCGCTACACCGGGTTTTAGGGCTACCAGATTGCAGCCATCTGTCCATTGTTCACGCTCCTGATACGGACTTTCGCCACATCCAGCCCAAATGAATTCCATATTCGGGTTCACTTCCGCCAACAAAAAGTCTTTCAGGCAGGCATATTCAATTTCTTCACCATTGGCACGGTGTACATCTACATAAGAACCTAAACCATCCTGCACAATCGGCTTGTATCCAACGGTGTGGTTGTGGTTGATTTGGGTGAAAATCGTATCAATGTGCATGTAGGTCCGCTCTGCCGGAATATTCACCTGCACGATATTTTTGATAATTCCCCGATCAAACAGATAGTTTTTGATCATTTTAAAGGCATAATCATTGGTTCGCTCCGAATTACCGATCAACAGGTAATCGTTGTGGAACATCATCACATCCCCACCTTCAATGCTGATCGTTTCACCTTTTTTAGAAGGCGGAAATTTATCGACGCGGTTCAGGTTGACCGTTTTACCATCCGATTTTAATCGGCGAAATACTGGGTGGCTGCTAAAAATAAGGCGGGTCAGGAAGTTTTCACGAAAACGCGCCTCTTTGGCGGCTTTGGTAATAATCACATGGTCCTTAACGGTCACGGCAATATCGCGTGTGAAAATCAGGTTCGGAATCGGGTCAAACAAAATCCGGTCTTCCGGTTCCAGGTAACCTGTTATTAAGGTGTCTGCAAGTTGCTCGGAGGAAAGACTGGCTAAACGCGGGATAAAAGAGTAGGGGAGCTCTTCAAAATCAACGATCTTGTTGATGACTTCATATTTACTTTCTTCATCGCGGGTACTCTCCGCCAGCAGGTCGCGCACCTCCAATACATTTTGCTTTCCAACGAAGGCACGCAGGATATTGACAAATATATCGTGTTCGTCCTGCATGTTGGGCAAATGAACGATATCATCGAATAATAATTCGCCTGCGCGTTTGGGCGTGATTCTTGCAATACCTTCGTCCGGACGGTGTACGATTACTTTTTTGAGCTTGCCAATTTCAGAATCCACGTAAATGCGGCTGTTTGCGTCCATGAGTGTGCTGTTTAAAAATATTTTAAATGGTTAGGCTAAGTGGTGGCGAAGGTAGATCGAATTAATTGCGTGAGAAAGCTGGTGCAGTAGTTCTTTGTAAATGGCTTAAAAATGTACGACAGACTGCAAATTGGAAAATTATATAGCTGTTCGTATGATTTTTTTTGAATCTGATTTGGAAAGGTGAACCCCTTGCATACCTTTGCGCCCAAAATCTTAACAGACCGTTAAGTTTTCTGTAAAACCAACTTTATACATCATCGCTAAGTTTGATGCAGTTGTTTAGAGGCTATCTAAATAAATTGTTTCCGGGCCCGATGCTTTGGTTAAAAAGAAGGGGGTGGTACTTTTGCGGTGTTGAAAATCAAAATGCTTTTGATAATCATCATTGTTTGTTTGTGTACACATTCATATCATTTCGACATATGTTGCTGAAACGTATTTGCTGGGTTTTCATACTTGCGCTCCTCGCTACGGCCAATTCTTACGCGGCGCCAACCAAAGAAGCAGGCAAAGAATTATTTATTGCCAACTGCGCTTCCTGTCATAACAAAAACATGAAAGACAATCTTACTGGTCCTGCCCTTGGCGGAGTAGAAGAGCGTTGGAGTGGCTTTCCTAAGAAAGACCTCTATTCATGGATTCGTAACTCTCAGGCGTTGATTGCTACAGGCCACCCACGTGCCACTGAATTGTGGAACAAGTGGAAGCCAACCTTGATGAGCAACTTCACCGGTCTCACAGATGAACAAATGGAGAGTATGTTACTCTACATTGACGATCAGTACAAGAATGGTGGCCAAAAAAAGGTTGATCCAACAAGTGCGGTTGCGGATGACAAAAAAGAAGAATCAAGTATCCCTTGGCTTTTCGTGGGCATGGCCATCATCCTGGGTTTGCTCGCATTTGCCCTCATGCGCATCATCGACAACCTCGGTAATGTTGCACGGGTACAGGAAGGCGAAGCGCCTATTCAAAAAAACTGGGTAACTTCATTAACCTCTAAAGGCTTT